>CAJXLM010000007.1 GCA_913056175.1 uncultured Opitutia bacterium
CTCCTCCGCCCCCAACCGAAACTCCCCCAACAACTCCCCCCGCAAATAGTAGTACCCCTCCCCCCGCAACTTGTACCTCCGCCGTCGCATACACTCCAATCCAACACCGCCCTCCCTCTAAGTCAAGCGTGTATAAAGCCTGTCATTATATTCCAGCCAGCGGGCTTAGAGGAGGGGAGTGGGCGGGGGATTCGGGGGGAATTGTGGGGGAGTGTGGGGGCGGGGTTTTTCTGGGGGTTCGGTTGTGTGGAGGGTCGGGGATCAGCCGTGCTGGGAAGGTTGGGAGGTTTTTGTCCAGCGGGTGGTCATGTTCCGGTGCCTTTTCCTCGCGTGCTGGCGTGCTGGCGGGACGCGGGGTGGTGGGTGGGCTGGGCTGCGGTGTTTCCTCGGCTTTTTCTTGGACGGTCTTGGTCAGCGGTGGCGACCTTTTTGGGGAGGGCGAGCCGGGGGCCGTTGTTGGGGATTCTCGTTCCCGTGGAGAAAGAGGGGTGGGTCCGTGGTTTTGAGGTCGGGAGGCGTGAGAGGGTGGGTGTCCACCGTTTGCTGGTGGACCGGGGAACGGAAACCGTGGGTGTCTGCGCTTGCCGTGCCTTTGGTGCGGGCGGAGGAGGGGTGGGTTCGGGGGCTGCCGAGGTCGGGCGAACGCCGTGGGTGTCTGCGATGGTTTGTGGGTATCTGCGATGGTTCCGACCCCTTTCGGGTGCGGAGCGGTGGGTGTCCGTGAGGGTCCGGGAAGTCTGTGAGGGTCGTGGGTGGAGGGTGTGGCGTTCGCTTGGCCGGTGTCTGGTGCGGAGGGACGGGCAACGGCCCGCCCAAGCGGTCCTCCCCGGCCTCCCCTCGCCGTGCTCGAGAGGTCGGGGTCCGGAAAGGGTAGGACGACCATGCCGTGGCCGTCATGGTCTCCCTGTCAGCATTGCTGGGTCCGGCCTTCAGGAACCCGTGTCCGTGAAAGTTTCTCCACGGGCGCCTAGGGAGAACGGGAGGCCTGGCCGCGGGTGAAAGTACGTCGCCCCCCCCCGGCCTCAACCCGATGTTGGGGGACGGACGGGATGAATGTGGCCACCGAAGATGGCCTGGTAGGTCTTGTTGCGGGGCTGGGGGAGGCGGGTGAGGTCGTAGCCGGCCCTGCGGACGGCATTGGGTCCGTAGCGGTAGCAGGCGGCGAGGAGTGGATAGTTGAAGTGACCGGCGCGGGAGAGGCCATCCCGGCAGTAGGCGAGGTAGCGGAGGGCCATGGACAGGTTGGTTCTCCAGTTCCAGGCTCGCCGGTAGGAGAGGTCGCCCACGGTTTCCCAGGCGGCTTCCGTCATCTGGGCCATCCCTCGGCCCACCCCGTTGCTGGCGTTGGCGTTGAAGGAACTTTCGGCGAACGCGATGGCGTAAACGAAGCCGGGATCGAGGTGGTACCGTGGTGCTTTTTTCTCGAGGTAGGACCAGATCTTCTCTGGGGGGATTTTCCGGACCTCCGGTCGGCTGCACCCCGACAAGAGCAGAATCAGGGCGAGGGAGCCGAGGGCGAGGGAGAGAGTCCACCCGTGCGGATGGATCGCTGGCAGCGGGGTTGGCATGCCTGCCCTCAGCCTCTGCGGAACCTCAGCCAAGGCAATCCCTTAGGAAGTCCGCGGGCGGACCTCAAGAAAGGGCGGCCAGACCGGGACCGGTACCGTGAAGGGGGGAGGTCCCCAACCGAGAAAGAGCCAACCCGCGCGATCCCCCTCGCGGAGAACGCCTTCCCAGAGAGCTTCGTCCCCACTCAGGCGTACCGGGGCACCCTCACGCCACCCGTGGGGAGCATCGAGGTGCCAGACAGGCTGATCGGGCCCGGCGTCAATCCGCAGGGAAACCGGGCCTCCCGAGGATCCCCGGAGGAAAGCCCTTCCCGCTCCTTCTCCACTCCGCTCGTAGGTCCACCCCATCCGGTAGGAAAGGCTCCCTCCGGCCCTTCCCTCGACCACCCCCGCGAGGGGTGGGAATCCCGGCGCGTTTCCGAGGAGGAGGACTGCTTCGGCGAAGCGCCATTCCGGGTCGAGATAGAGGGTCGCCTCCACGGGAAGGGCCTCCTCCGGCCGGGCCTGCAGGGCGCTCTGCAGCGGCGGGCCGGGCCCGGTGAAAAGTGCGGGGAGCCGATCCCGGCGGACGTGTCCGCGGAAACTGACCACGTCCTCGAGCGCGTCCCATCCCAACCTGGCGAAAAAGGAGCCGCGCACTCCCCCACCCTCCAGTCGACCCGTTGCCTCCAGGTTTCCGGCCGGGTTCCGGCGTGCCTCCGCATCCACGCGGAGCCTCGTGGTGTTGTCGCCGCGCGGGACGGCCACCGCGACCTCGGTGAGCCGAATCTGCCGGACCGGGAACCGATCCGGGTGGAGACGTTCGCGGGCCAGTTCCCGTCCCGCGGTAGGGTTTTCGAGATCGACCGCGACATTCTGCACGGTCAGCTCCGGAAACGCGCCAAGCCCGAGGAGGGCGGGAGGAGTCACCACCAGGCCGAGGCTTTCGACCGTGACGGCGCCGAAGCGGCTCCTCCCGGCCAACGGCCCGGCTTCCCATGCGGGCACACCCGGTTGCCATCCCGCGCCCTCCAGCGGAAAGGTCTGGAGCATGCGCCACGGTCGCAGGAGGGAGCCGACGAGGAGGAACCCACAGGCCAAGAGGGCGAAGAGCAGAATCCAGAAGCCCGGTCGGCGGAGGAGTGGCCGGGTCTTCTGGGGCGACGGGAAATGCGGCATGGGGACCGGGGAGGAATAGCGCCGCGACCAGGGCCTGTCGATGGAGAGCTTTGCGGGCGGATTGGGATTGTGGGCGAGCCCCGGCCTTCCTGCACTCTTTTGCATGACTCGCCAGGAACGCGCCCACATCGTCGCCGGGGAGCTCGCCCACCGCTTCCCGGCGACGCCCATCCCGCTCGACCACTCCGACGCCTACACCCTGCTCGTCGCGGTGATGCTCTCGGCCCAATGCACGGACGAAAGGGTCAACCAGGTAACCCCGGGCCTTTTCAGCCGCGCCTCCACCCCTGCGGCCATGGCCGCGCTCCCCGTAGAAGAGGTGCAAGGCCTCATCCGTTCGTGTGGGCTGGCCCCAGCAAAGGCGAAGAATCTGGTGGCGCTCTCCCAGCAGCTTCTCTCCGAGCACGGCGGCGAGGTCCCGGCGGACTGGGAAGCCCTCGAGGCCTTGCCCGGGGTGGGCCACAAGACCGCCTCCGTGGTCATGGTCCAGGCCTTCGGCGTGCCCGCCTTCCCCGTTGACACCCACATCCACCGGCTCGCCCGCGTGTGGCGGCTTTCCCGAGCGGGCAACGTGGCCCAGACCGAGCGGGACCTGAAAAAACTCTACCCCGCGGAGGAGTGGGGCGCCCTCCACCTGCGGATGATTTTCTACGGCCGGGAAGTCTGCCCGGCCCGCGGCTGCGACGGGAAGTGGTGCCCGCTCTGCCAGCGGCTGTTCCCCCCCAAGAAGGGAGGTATGCTTACTCCTCCGGCTTCGTCTTCCTGAGCCCGACCACCCGGTCGCCTTCCTGCCACTGGCCCCGACGGCGGAGGAGCTCCACCCGCTCGAAGCGAGTCAGCACATTTCTCTTCTTGCGGCTGTCGGCGCCGCCGGCACTGAAACTGCGGTGTTGGCTCATGGGAGACTCGAAGCAAAAACAAATCCCACGCCCCATGGCAAGGGGGAAGTGACCCCAACGGCGAGGCCGTTCTCGCCCTCGCCTCAGCGGGGCGGCCGCGGATCCGGATGCAGGCCTGCCTTTTTCCGGCGCATCTGGTCGGTCAGCGTCACCCGGAACATCTGGGTCGCCAGCCAGAAAACCCCGGCGAGGGGCAGCGCCGTAAACCCCGAGAACAGCCACGTGTAGAACTCCGTTTGCGCCGGCACGAAGGGCCGGAGCAGGTAGCTCATGAACACGAAGAACAGTCCGGTAAGAAGCAGGTCGAAAACGATGCGGCCCGGGGTGGTCAGCTTGGCTTCCTCGTCGGTCTCGTCGGGCATGATGGCGGATTGAAAAGGCCACGGGGGCCCGGTGGCAAGCCTCGAGCGGTCCGCCCCGGAGTTTGACAGTCGCCCCGTCCTCCGCTTTGTCTTACTCGTGAACCCGTGGGGCGTTTGAAATCTTCCACTCTCCAGTTCAAGACGATTATCCTGTCGGACGTTCATCTGGGGACGCGCGACTGCCGGGTGGACGAGGTCAACCACTTCCTCAAGCACACCCACAGCGAGCGCCTCATCCTGAATGGGGACATCGTGGACGGGTGGAGCCTCTCGCGACGGGGAGGCTGGACCAAGAAGCACACCCGTTTCCTGCGCCTCGTCCTGAAGAAGCTGGAGAAGAAGAACACCGAGGTCATCTACACCCGCGGCAACCACGACGACATCCTCAACCGCTTCCTCCCGCTTTTCTTCGGGAAATTGCAGATCGTCAACGAGTACATCCACGAGACCCCCAGCGGCCGCTACCTTGTCGTGCACGGCGACGGCTTTGACTCGATCACCACGAACCACCGCTGGATCGCCCACCTCGGCGATATCGGATACCAGTCGCTCCTCCGGGTGAACCGTTTCTACAACCACTACCGGAACTGGCGGGGCAAGCCGTACTATTCCCTGAGCAAGGACATCAAGGCGCGGGTCAAGTCCGCCGTCAGCTTCGTCAGCAAATACGAGGAAAAGCTGCGGGAGCTGGCGACCGCCCGGGAGTGCCGCGGGATCATTTGTGGCCACATCCACACCCCGGCGGACAAGTACATCGAGGACATCCATTACCTCAACAGCGGGGACTGGGTGGAGTCGCTCACTGCGCTCGTCGAGCACTTCGACGGCCGCTTCGAGATCCTTTCCTACGAGGAGTTCCGCCGTCGCTTGCAGGAGAAGAAGGCCGCCCGGCACGGGTCGGCCCCCACCTCTCCGGCGGAGTTGCCTCCCGTGGAGGAGGATGAAGCCGCCGAGGCCCTTGCCGGTCGGGGCTGACCGGGCTTCCCCGCGGTCGAAAAAAATACTTGCGCGCGGCTTGCGGGCCGTCGGAACCTTGCCACCGTCAGGAATCGGCTCTTTGGCTCTCAAGCCCGCGAAGAAGGGCCACGACGACCCACCCGGGACCCTTCACCCTCTCGCCTGCCATGCCCGAAATGCGCCCACAACTTCCTGCCGACGCCCCGGTGAGCCCTGCCCTGCGCGAGGCTCTCGACCACTGGTTGGTCAGTGCCGGACCGGCGGAGCACTCCTGGTTGGCCGGATTTCTTGCCGGGGTCGCCTCGGCCGGAAGCGCTTCGCCCGCCGGCGCGACCCATGGCGGAGCCCCGGCCGCCGGGGTTCCCCTGACCATCGCCTTCGCCACCGAGTCGGGCAATGCCGAGGGGCTGGCGGAGGAGGCCGGGAACCGGGCCCGCCAGCGAGGTTTCGAGACAACGGTCACCGATCTCGGGGAGATCGACCCCACCGATCTCGAGGGGGTGGAAAACCTGCTCCTCATCGCCAGCACCTGGGGTGAGGGCGACCCGCCCGACCGGGCGACCGCTTTCTACGAGAAGCTTATCGCCGAGGATGCGCCCCGCTTTGAGGGCTGCCGGTATTCCCTTCTCGCCCTTGGCGACACCAGCTACGAGTACTTCTGTGGTTTTGGTAAGGATCTCGACCGGCGCATGGAGGAGCTCGGAGGGCGCCGGATCGTCGAGCGCGTGGACAGCGATGTCGAGTTCGAGGAACCCTTCCACCGCTGGTTCGAGGGCACCATGGAGGAACTGCTTGCGGAGGTCGGGGCGTCCGTCCCCGCCGCAGCTTCCACCTCGGCCGCTTCCCCCGTAACCACCCAGTGGGCCACCGTCGGAGGTGGATCGACCGGGACCGTGGCGGCTCCCCCCGCCGAGCCGTACACGAAGAAGAATCCCTTCCCCGCGCCCCTCGTCGAGAAAGTGAACCTCAATGGTCCCGGCTCGGCCAAGGAAACCCTCCACCTCGAATTCTCGCTGGAGGAGTCCGGGTTGACCTATGCGCCCGGGGACGCCGTGGGTGTCTACCCGGAGAATTGCCCCCTCTACGTCTCTGAACTCCTCCGGGTCACCGGGCTCGAGGGAGAGGAGCGCGTGCGGCTCGCCGAGGGCAAGATGCCCCTGCGCGAGGCCCTCCTGCGCCACCTCGATGTCACCAGCCTCTCCAAGCCCATCCTCGAGAAGTACCAGGAGAAGGCGGAGAGCGCGGAGCTCGCGCGCCTCCTCGACCCCGAGCACCGGGAGGAGCTGCAGGAATGGCTGTGGGGCCGGGAGCTCGTCGACCTCCTCGAGCAGTACCCGCTGCCCGGGCTGGCCGAGCAGGACCTCGCCGATCTTCTCCGCAAGTTGCCCCCGCGGCTCTACTCGATCGCCTCTTCCCCCCTCGCCCATCCCGAGCAGGTCCACCTCACCGTGGCCGCCGTGCGCTACCACAGCCATGGCCGCCCGCGGAAGGGGGTGTGCTCCACCTATCTCGGTGACCTCGTCGAGCTCGGCGAGACCGTCCCCGTCTACTTCCAGGAGAACAAGAAGTTCCGCCTCCCGGACGACCCCGACACGCCGATCATCATGGTGGGCCCCGGCACCGGGATCGCTCCCTTCCGCGCCTTTCTCGAGGAGCGCGACCTCACCGGCGCGAAGGGGCAGAACTGGCTCTTCTTTGGCGACCAGCACTTCCAGACGGACTTCCTCTACCAGGCCGAGTGGCAGGACTACCTCAAGCGTGGACCGCTCACCCGGATGGACGTGGCCTTCTCGCGCGACGGCGAGCAGAAGATCTACGTGCAGCACCGCATGAGGGAACGGGCCCGCGACCTCTACGCCTGGCTTGAGGAAGGTGCCTACTTCTATGTGTGCGGCGACGCCTCCCGCATGGCGAAGGACGTGGCGACGGCCCTCCAGGAGATCGTGCGCGACCAGGGCGATCTCCCCGAGGAGGAGGCCGCCGCGTACGTGAAGCGGTTGAAGAAGGAAAAGCGCTACCAGCAGGACGTGTACTGACCGGGACGCCTCGGGCACGTCCCGCCTGCGCTCAACCCAGCCCTTCTCGCGCGGTACGCTCCAGTTCGCGGTAGGCCCGCAGCGCCTCCTCGTAGACAGGCTGGCGGTCGGGGACGGGCTCGCTCTCCTCCCGGGTCGGGCAAAAGCGATCGGTGAGCGCGTCCCAGCTCCCGGCCCCGTCGGCCTCGGCGGCCCGGAGGGCGGCTCCGAGGGCGGAGGAGTTCCCGACCGCCAGTCGCCGCACCGGACGCTGGAAGACGTCCGCGAGGACTTGGCGGTAGCCCGCGGAGGCGGCTCCACCCCCCGTCACCCGGAGGTGGTCCGGCTCTCCCGGCATCCATGCCGAGTGCAGGCGGAGGGCCAGCACCTGGGCCTCCACCACCGCGCGGACCTCGGTGGCCGGGTCGGTGCGCCGCTCCACGAAGGCCGCCTCGCCCCCACGCCGCACGCCCGCGATGGGCACGCGCGGCGTGATCTCCGGGACGAACCAGGGCAGCAGGCGGTTGCCCCGATTGCCCGGTGGGGTCCGCGCGAAGGCATCCCCGTCGAACCACCCCCATTCCAGCCCGTGCTCCCGCTTGACCGCCTCCCGGGCGAGGGAACCGTTCGCGAAGCAGATCAGGCTGAGGTAGCCCCCGGCGGGTCCCGCAAAAACATGGCCATAGCCCTCCGGGTCGCCCACCGGTTGCTCCAGCCGGCCGAAGAGGGTGTCGCTGGTCCCCAGGCTGACCACCCGGCAGTCCACCCCCATCGCTCCGGTGCCGGCCAGACTGCTCGGGTTGTCGCCGGTCCAGGCGTAGACCGGCAGGCCCGGCCGGAGGCCATACCGGCGGAAGTAGGGGGAGAGGTAGCCCGCTGGCCGCCGGGAAGGAACCAGCCCCGGCAGGCGCTCCCGCAAGTGGGGGGCGGTCGCCGCGAGCAGGTCCGGATGCCACTCGAGCCGCCGCAGGTCGAGGAGGTTCATGCCGGAGGCATCCGCATGGTCGAGCGGGGCCGGTCGGCCGCAGAGGACCGAGGCGAGAAAGGAGCTGACCAGATCGATCCGGGCCGTACGCGCGTAGGCCTCCGGCTCCTCCCGGGCGAACTTGCGAATCTGTGGGCCGGTGAACCTCTCCGTAGCCGGCGAACCGGTGATCGCGCGCACCCGGCCGCCCACCGCTTCCTCCAGGGCCCAGCAGTCCTCGCCGGTACTCGTGTCGAGCCAAATGGGTGCGGTGGGCCGGGCGAGCGCCGGGGCCACCGCCTCCGGAAGGGAGCCGGAGCCGTCGAGGTTGTCCAACCGGGAGGCAAGGCTCTCGTTCGTGTAGACGGAACCGTGTTGTTGGGCGGCTCCGCTCAGGGCGGCCACCTCCCCAAGGGGAACCCCGGCCTCCTTCCACCGGGCGAGGAGAAGGTCGAGGGCGGCCAGCCAGAGAAGCGGATCCGCGTGCACGACCCCGTCCTCTCCCGAGGGCAGGAAGCCCTGCGGGGAAGCGTAGCCCGGCAGGTCCTCCCCGTAGGAGAGAACCTCCTCGGCCACGACGGTACCGGTGTCCGTGTCGAGGAGCAGGCCGGTGAGGCTCTGCGTGCTGCTGTCGAGACCGAGGTAGAGGGGCATCGGGCGGGAGGGGCGGCGGAATTACACTTGTATTTATCTCAGAACAATTCAAACTCTTCTCCACCGGAGAGCGCAACCTCCTTCGCCGTCCCCCCTTTGTTCCCCTGCCCCCACTCATGCAAGACGGAGACACGATCCAGATCGCCCATGTCGTTCGGGACATGGAGACCGCCATGCGCCGGTATCACGACCAGCTCGGGATGAGTCCCTGGGCTGTCTACGAGCTGAAGCCGCCCCTCCTCTACGACTCCCTCGTGCGGGGCGAGCCTTCCGACCACACCTATCTCATCGCCCTCGCCCAGCACGGGAACATGCAGTACGAGCTCATCCAGCCCCTCACCGGCCGGAGCCTGTACGACGATTTCCTCGAACAGCGCGGAGAGGGCCTGCACCATGTGAAGTTCTACTACCGCGATTGCGCGGCGGCCCTCCGCCGGTACGCCGAGCGCGGCTACACCGTCGTGCAGAGTGGCCGGATCGATGAGGACGAATTTCACTATCTCGACACGGAGCGGGACCTCGGGATCATCGTGGAGATTGGCAACGCCGGCCGCATCCGCCCCCCGGAGCGCTGGTTCCCGGGGTGAGCCGGTCCCGCCCGGAGACCCCCGGCCGCGGGCCGACGGCCGCAGGCGGAACCAGCGCTCCCGGGCCGACGGGCGCCGTTTATCCTTTCCGGAAGAGGGTATCCACCCCGACCTTGCCGCCTCCCGCGAAGACGAAGGGGAGCATGGCAGCGGCGTAGAGGAGGGCCAGTTCCTTCTCCGGGAAACCATCCCCGGCGTGGTGTCCGAAGGCCGCGGTGAGCATCGTCACGAGGATGGCGAGGGCGGCCACCCGGGTGAGGAAACCCGCGGCGAGGAAGACGCCCCCGACCCCTTCGGCAACGGCGGCGGCCCAGGCGAGGAAAACCGGCGCGGGCAGCCCGAGGTTGTCGACCGTGTTGAGGAAGCCGCCGGAGGGGGGCAACTTGGCGAGGCCGTGGGCGAAGGCCATGCTGAGTCCGGCGAAGAGGCGGAGGAGGAGGAGGCCGAGCTCGGTCTGGCTGGGGATTCCGTCGGCGGCTCCGAAGACGAATTGTTTCCAACGGGACACGGGTGCGAGGGTGAAAGGGCCCGGGCCTGAGGCAAGGCTATTCCCCGGGGGAAGCGGCTCCCGCTCCCGCCCCCGCGCCCCGCCCCGAGCCGCCCTCGCCCCGCCGGAGCGGTTCGGCCCCGAGAATGTAGGGCGTGCGGGACTCCAGTTTCCGGATGGCCCGCTCGATGGCATCGGCCCGGAAGGGGCTCACCTCCACGATGTAGACCGCGTTGGCGGTGTCCTCCCGGAGGATGGGAAACTCGTTGTGGTCGAGCCCGGCCCGGAGGGTTGCCGGTTGCATGGCCCCGTTCCCCTGCACGCGGATCCGGTCGGCCCGTACCGGTCGGCCCGGTTCCCCCGCATCGAAGCGCCAGAGCCGGCCTTCGGCGTCCTCGACCAGCCAGCGGCGCCGGGTGGGATCGTCGGGAAGGCGCCACTCCTTGACGCGGCGCTCCCCGGGGCCGAGGGCGGACGGGCCGGAGCCGGGGGCGGCTACGCTCTCCCACACGGGCAGGGGAGCGGGTGGGGGCTCCTCGGATCCCGGGCGGAGGAAGGCGATCCCCACCGCGAGGAGGGCACCGGCAAGAAAGCCGAGGCCGAAGAGCTGGATGCGCTTGGACTGCTTCATGAGGAAGCCCGGCGGCGCTCGCGGTCCCGCTCGCGCTTGCCGTGCATGAAGCAGAGGACGATGGCGAGCCCGGGGGCCCACACGCCCGCGTAGATCGAGCCCATCCGCAGCCCATTCCGGGCGAGCTCGGCAAAGGAGAGGTCGGGGGTGAAGAGCTTGCCGAGGAGGAGGAAGCCGAGGGTGCCCACGATCGCCCCGGCCGCCACGGTGAGCAGGCCATAGGCGAGAAAGAGGAGGGGCCAGCGCCAGACGGCCCGGAAGAGGGTGCGGGCCCGCCCGCTCACGGGTGCAGCCGGGGAATGCCCTCGGCGGGCCGCGGCCGGTTGGTCGGTTCGCCCGGCCGCCGGCGGGATTCACTCTGGTGCCGGGCCAGCTCCCGCATGTCCACCGCGACGTCGTCGTGCTCGAAGATTTCCTGGCCGAGAATGGACTCCATGACGTCTTCCATGGTGAGCACCCCGGTGACGGAGCCATACTCGTCGACGACGATCCCCAGCTGCTGGTGGTTCTGCAGGAAGCTCTGGAGGGCGTCGGCGGCGTGCGCCGTCTCCGGGATGAAGACCGTATCCGTCATCAGCTCGCCGACCCGCGTCTCCCCCTGCTGTTCGGCGAGGCGGGCCAGGAGGTCCCGGCGCCGGACGACCCCGACGATCTCGTCGATGTTCTCCCGGTAGACGGGCAGGCGGGCGAAGGGGATGTTCGGGAACTTCCGCACGACCTCCTCCACCGGGCTCTCCGCTTCCAGCGCCGTCATCACCGTGCGGGGCGTCATGATGCTGCGGACCGGGATGGAATCCAGGCGGAGGGCATTCGTGATCATGCGGCGCTCACTCTCACTCAGGTCTCCTTCCTTCGCGCTCTTCTCGGTGAGGAGAAGGATTTCCTCGTCGGGATCCTCCTGGCTCTGCGGCCGCTTCCGCACGACGAGCCAGACGGAGGCCTTGCAGAGGTAGGACATCGGGGTCATCAGCGTGCGGATCCAGTGCAGCGGATGGACCAGCAGCGGCTGGATGGCCGGCCGGTAGAGGACGCCCACATTCTTGGGAATCACCTCCGAAAAGATGAGGATGGCGATGACCAGCCCGGCCGAGAAGAGGGCAAAGTTCTCCTCGCCGAGGGCGGTGGTGGCGAGAGCCCCGCTCACACTGGCCCCGGCGGTGTTGGCAATGGTGTTCAGGCCGAGGATGGCGGAGCTGGTCTCCTCGATGTCCGTACGGAAGTGCTCGAGGCGCTTCCCCGCCTTCGGCGACCGCTGCTTGAGCCCCTCGATTTCCGCGGTGGTCGTGCTCAGGATCATGGCCTCGAGCAGCGAGCAGAGGCCGGAAACGGTCAGGGTGAAGAGGACGGCGAGCCCGAGGTAGAGGAGGAGGGGGTCCATCAGCGGAGGGCTCCCTGGAGACGCACCGTGCGATCGGTGCGCCTGTTGGTCTCTCGGTCACCCTCGGCGGAGGGGGATTCGGAAGGATCGCTTTCCACAGAACTCCCGAAGATGAACGACCGGATACGCCGTGGCAAGCGCGAGAAGGCAAAACCTGCCCGGTCGGCCCCCCGCGCACCCCGGGAGCGGCCGACCGGTCCCCGGCCCCCTCCCCGCGGGAGGAAGCGGCCGGGGGCCGGGGGCTCCTTCCGTTAGGACCGCTTGCGGGCCTTCTCCCGCACGACCGCTTGGGCGGCGGCGAGCCGGGCCACCGGGATCCGGGGCGGGGAGCAGCTGACGTAGTCGAGCCCGACCTGGTGGAAGAAGTCGATGGAGTCGGGGTCGCCCCCGTGTTCCCCGCAGATGCCGAGCTTCAGCCCTGGATGGGCCGCGCGCCCCTTTTCCGTGCCGATGCGCACCAGCTGGCCCACGCCCTTCTCGTCGATGGAGGCGAAGGGATTCCGCGGGAGGATCTCCTCTTCCTGGTAGACTGGGAGGAAGGAGCCCGCGTCGTCGCGGCTCATGCCGAGCCCGGTCTGGGTGAGGTCGTTGGTGCCGAAGCTGAAGAAGGCGGCGTGCGGAGCGATCTCGTCGGCGGTGACCGCGCCGCGGGGCACCTCGATCATCGTGCCGACGAGGTAGGGGAACTCGATCTTCTTGGCGGCCATCACCTCGCGGGCGACCCGGTGGATGACGGCGGCCTGGTTCGCCAGCTCCGCGTCGAAGCCGACGAGGGGCACCATGATTTCCGGGACGACTTCGATGGGGTGCTTGCGCAGGTGGCAGGCGGCGGCCGCCTCGAAGATCGCCCGGGCCTGCATCTCGGTGATCTCGGGATGGCTGATCCCGAGCCGGCACCCGCGGTGCCCCAGCATGGGATTGGACTCGTGGAGGGCGCGCACCCGGTTGGTGATCACCTCCACGCTCATGCCGAGGGAGTTGGCCATTTCCCGCTTGGCGGACTCGTCGTGGGGGAGGAACTCGTGGAGGGGCGGGTCGAGGAGGCGGATGGTGACGGGTCGGCTGCCCATGGCCTCGAAGAGCCCGCGGAAGTCCTTCCGCTGGTAGGGGAGGAGCTTCTGGAGGGCGCTGCGCCGCTCGCTCTCATCCCCGGCGAGGATCATCCGCCGCATGTGGCTGATGCGGTCCCCCTCGAAGAACATGTGCTCGGTGCGGCAGAGCCCGATCCCCTCCGCGCCGAGGCGGACGGCCCCCTTCGACTGCTCGGGGGAGTCGGCGTTGGCCCGCACGCCGAGCCGGCGGCGCTCGTCCGACCAGTCCATCACCTGCCGGAAGAGGGAGTAGGTGTAGCTGCTCTCCGGCTTCTTCTTCCCGCGGAGCACCTGGTCGACCTCCGAGGGCGCGGTGTCGATGCGGCCGGCGTAGATCGCGCCGGTGGTGCCGTTGATCGAGATGAAGTCGCCTTCCTTGAGGACCTCGTTGCCGACCCGGAGCTTGCGCCCGGCGTAGTCAATCTCCACGGCGGAGGCCCCGCAGACGCACACCTTGTTCATCTGGCGGGCGACGAGGGCCGCGTGGGAGCTGACCCCGCCACGGGAGGTGAGGATGCCGTCGGCCGCGATCATCCCGCGGAGGTCCTCCGGGGTGGTCTCCACCCGGCAGAGGACCGCCTTGATGCCGGCCTGGGCGGCTTCCTCCGCCCGCCGGGCGGTGAAGCAGATCTTCCCGGTGGCCGCGCCCGGGCCGGCGGGAAGGCCGGAGCTGAGCCGCTGGGCCGCCTTGAGCGCCTTCGGGTCGAATTCGGCGACGAGTAGGCTGGAGATGGAATCGGCCGGGATCTTGAGAAGGGCGGTGTCCCGGGACATGAGGCGCTCGTTGACCATTTCCACGGCGATGCGCACGGCGGCGAGCCCGGTGCGCTTCCCGTTGCGGGTCTGCAGCATGTACACCCGGCGGTTCTCCACGGTGAACTCGAAATCCTGCATGTCCCGGAAATGGCGCTCCAGCTTGCGGCGCACCTTCTCCAGTTCGGCGTGGGCCTTGGGCATCTCCTCCTGGAGCTGGGCGATCGGCTGGGGGGTGCGGATGCCGGCGACGACGTCCTCGCCCTGGGCGTTGATGAGGTACTCCCCGTAGAAGACCTTCTCGCCGCTGGCGGGATCCCGGGTGAAGGCGACCCCGGTCGCGCTGGTGGGGCCGAGGTTCCCGAAGACCATGGCCTGGACATTCACGGCGGTGCCCCACTCGGCGGGGATGTTGTATTTCCGCCGGTAGAGGACGGCCCGGTCGTTCTGCCAGGAACCGAAGACCGCCCCGACGGCTCCCCAGAGCTGCTCGTGCGGATCCTGGGGGAAGGCGCTCTTCGTGCGGTCGCGGATGAGCCGCTGGTAGCGCTGGATCAGCTCCTGGAGATCGTCGACGCCGAGTTCGTTGTCGTTCTCCACCCCGACCTCCTGCTTCAGCTTGGCGAGGGCCGCCTCAAAGGGGTCGTGGTCGTTCTCGTGCAGCGGTTGCACGCCCATGACGACATCCCCGTACATGCTGATGAAGCGGCGGTAGCAGTCGTAGGCGAAGGAGGGGTTGCCCGATTCCTTGGCGAGGGCCTCGACAGTCTCGTCGTTCAGGCCGAGGTTGAGGATGGTGTCCATCATCCCCGGCATGGACTCCCGCGCCCCCGAGCGGACGGAGAGCAGGAGCGGGGAGTGCTGGCCGCCAAAGGTCTTGCCGGTCTCCCGCTCGACTTCCCGGAGGGCCTCCTCCACCTGGGTGGCCAGTTCCTGCGGGTAGGTGCGGCCGTTCTCGTAGTAGTGGGTGCAGACGGCCGTGGTAATCGTGAAGCCGGGCGGCACGGGCAGGCCGATCCGGGCCATCTCCGCAAGGTTGGCACCCTTGCCCCCGAGCAGGTCCCGCTCACCGGCGTGCCCGTCGGTCTTCTCCCCGAAGGAGGAGAGGAAGCGGTGGGCGCCCGGTTGTCCGGCGGTTTTCTTGGTGCCGGTCTTCCGGCGGGTGGCTTTCCGGGTGGAGGCTTGCGCAGCCGATCGTTTCGTGGCCATGGTCCAATCTGGATGTTGAGGAGGTTGTCGATTGTCGTCCTTGTCCCCCGCGGAGCGCGGGCGCGCCACGCCGCGGGACCCCTGAGGCTATAGCGGAGGGCCTTTCGTGGAGCAAGGGAAGGATCCGGCGCCCCCGCGGAAACGGGATCCGGGCGAGATGACATTCCTCGAGCATCTCGAGGAATTGCGCTGGACGCTGGTGCGCTGCCTGGCGGCCTTCCTCGTGGGCGTGCTCGTGCTGGCGGTCTTCCTGCCCTGGCTTACCGATTTCCTGCAATGGCCCTTCCTCTGGGCCCAGCAGGCGAGCGCGCGGCCCGACCAGGTGGAGGGGCTCTTCTCGCGGCGGCCCATGGGAGTGTTCTCGGTGATGCTGCAGGTGCTTTTCCTCGGCGGGCTGGCGACTTCCCTGCCCTTTATGCTCTTTGCCTTCGCGCAGTTCGTGGCCCCGGCGCTCACCGAGCGGGAAAAGAGGATGCTCGTGCCGGCCCTCGCCGCCGGATTCCTCCTCTTCCTCATCGGGCTCGCCTTCGCCTTCTTCGTGGTGCTGCCGGCGGCCTTCCGGGTCTCCATCATCTTCAACAAGATGCTCGGGCTCGAGCTGCTCTGGGGAGCGGCGGACTACTACAACCTCGTCGTCTGGCTTTCCGTGCTCATGGGCGGGCTCTTCGAGTTCCCGGTCGTCCTCGTCGTCCTGATCCAGATGGGCATCCTTTCCTCGGCGGCCCTGCGGGCGCAGCGGAAGATCGTCTTCGTGATCATCCTGGTGATCGCCGCGGTGATCACGCCCGGGGGAGACCCGATCACCCTCACCATCCTCTGCCTGCCCCTGTACGGCCTCTACGAGGCGGCCCTCTGGGTGGGCGCGCGCTACGAGCGCTCCCGCGCGGGCGCGGAGGGGGACGGCTCCGGGGAAATCCCCGGGGAGGAGGGCGGCTGAGCCTCCCTTTCCGCTGGTCCCCCCTCCCGGCAATGGCGTAGCTTCCCCCACCATGGGTAACTTTTCCCTCGCGGACGCCGCCGTCACCTACCTGATCCTTCTCGCCAGCCTCTCCGTGCACGAGTGGGCGCACGCGTGGTCGGCCGGCAAGCTCGGGGACAACACCGCCCGCATGATGGGCCGGGCCACCCTGAACCCGATCCCCCACATGGACCCCGTCGGCACGGTCCTCCTGCCCGCCTTCTTCCTCCTCCTCTCCCCCGGGGGCGTGTTTTTCGCCTGGGCGAAGCCGGTGCCCGTCAACCCCAGCAACTTTGCCAAGCCCGTGCGGGACGATATCCTCGTCTCCATGGCGGGCCCGTTCTCCAACCTGCTCCTCGCCCTCGGGGCGGCGGTGCTCTACGGACTGGCCGCCCGCTTCGGCGATCCCTCCGCCTTCCAGGATCTGTTCACAAAGTTCCTGCTCATCAACGCCCTCCTCATGGTCTTCAACCTCATCCCGGTGCCCCCGCTGGACGGCTCGCACGTGCTCCGGCACCTCGTCGGGATGAAGGAGGAGACCTACCTGAAGTTCTCCCAGTGGGGCTTCCTCGTCCTCCTCGGCCTGCTCTTCCTCACCCCCTTCCCCGCCTTCCTCTGGCAGGGCATCCGCTTCGTCGCGACCCTCTGCCTCAGCCTTACCCAACTGATCGCGGGCGGCTGAGCGGGAAGCGACTAGTCCGCGAGGACGCCCGGGCGGACCTCGGGCAGGCCGAGGGGGGAGTTCCGCGGGGGCCGGGCCGGGGAGCGGAAACTCTCGGGGGCGGGCTCCCCCACGGGTGCGGCCGCGAGGACCGGGCCCGGAAGCTCGGCCTCGGCGAGGAGCTCGTCGAGGCGGGCGAGGGTCGAGCTTCGCTCCGGTTCGAGAAGGAAACGGTCGCTGCCGAGGACCGTGCGCATGCGGCGGAGGAGTTCGGTGGGGGGAGCGCGGCCGTCGATGATTTTCTGCGCTTGCTGGAGGAAGGAGCGGTTGCGCTGGGCCTCCTCGTCGTGGCGGAGGAGGGCCGTGAGCAGGGCCGGTTGGCCGGGAAAGCGATCCGCCCCCTCCTCGAGGACCTCGTAGGCGAGCGCATCCGACCCGGCTTCGGCGAGGAGGGTGGCGAGGGTCAGGAAGAGCGCGGGCGGGGTGGACGGCTGTCCGTAGAAGCGGTTGAGGGCCGCCCGGGCCGCCTCCGTCTCCCCGCTTCCCGAAAGTGCCACCGCCTCGAGGGCGGAGAGCCGGGAGGGATCGGGGGTGCGGTACGGGACCTCCCCGGCCTCCTCGTCCCCGATCTCCTCGAGGAGGCGGAGGGCGGAGGCGTACTCCCCGGCCCGGATGCGGCTGAGGGCGCGCAGGAGGGTGTGGGCGGCCGGGACCTCCCCGAGGGCCTCCGCGCGGGCCACCACGCGATCGGCGAGTTCGGAGCGCCGGCTGTCGGCGGCGAAGCGGAGGAGGGCGATCTGGACGGCGGCTTCGTCCCCCCTCTCCGCGAGGAGGGTGGCGGCCCGTGCCATGGCTCTCTCACCTTCACCGCGCCCCTCGAGGGCGTGGAGTTCCATCACTCGAGGGCCCACTTGTTCCGGGAAGAAGATCTGCTGGTAGCGGGCGTAGTCGTGGAGGTCGTCCCACCGCCCGGTCGCCCGGCTCGCCCGCAGCAGGGCCTGCCCGAGATCCTCCCGCCCCGGATACCGTTCCGCGGCCTGCAGGAGAATGGTCAGGGCCCGGTCGGGCTGTCCGCGCCTCTCATACATCTCCGCGAGGGCGAGCCGTCCCGAAAGGGTGTCGGCGAGCGCGTCCTGGCGGAGATGCCGGAGGGCTTCCCGGTAGCGGCCAAGGGCGATTTCGGCCCGCACCGCTTCCGTGGCGAGAAAGGTGGCCGTCGCCTCGTTCGCCACCTCCTCCCGGAGCTGTTCCGCCAGCGCGAGGCGCTCCTCGTCGGCGTGCTCGTTCGCGAGGAGCTGGAAGACGGGCCGCAGGTAGTCCGCCGCGAGGAAGGCCGGATTCTCGTCGCGGTACTCGAGGCCACCTTGCAACACCTCGAGGGCGAGGCGGTTGTCGCGCAGGCCGAGGGCGTAGATCTCGGCGAGCAGGCGCCGGGCCTCCGGCTGGGCGGGAGCCCGCGCCAGCCCGATCCGCAGTTCGTGGAAGGCGGCCCGGAAGTCCCCCTCCTCGGCCGAATCGAGGCCCTGCCCCACGAAGAACGCCCCCATTTCCCGGCGGTGGTCCTCGAGGCGGAAGGGCAGGAGCATCATCTTCCCGAAGGAGGCCTCGCGGTAGTCGCGGACTTCGCGGAAGTAGAGGGTGAGGGCCCCGGCCACGGAGACCCAGCCCACGACGGTGAGGACGGCGAGGGTCGCTACGATCCGGCCCCAGTGGAAACGGAGCCGGTAGGTCCGCTTCCGGTCCTGCCGCCCGACGACCCGCTCGACCCGTACCAGCCCGAGGAGGCTGCGCCCGCGCCGGGAAGTGCGGCGGGTGCGGGTCCGGGAGGCCTTTCGGGGGGGTTCCTCAGCCATGGTCGGTCGGGACGGTGGCCCCGGGCACTTCCCCCTCGAGGACCCGGGCTGCCTCCTGTACGTCCTTGTCCCCGCGGCCGCTCAGGTTGACGCAGAGAATCTGGTCGGGGCTGAGCTCGGGCGCCCGCCGGAGGGCGTAGGCGAGCCCGTGGGCGGTCTCGAGGGCCGGAATGATGCCCTCGCTGCGGCTGAGCCGCTGGAACGCGTCGAGGCACTCCTCGTCGCTGGCGGCGGCGTAGGAAATCCGGCCGGTGGACTGGTAGTAGGCGTGCTCCGGCCCGACGGCGGCGTAGTCGAGGCCGGCGGAGACGGAATGGGTGGCCTCGATCTGGCCGTCGGGGTCCTGGAGGATCCAGGTCTTGCAGCCCTGGAGGACGCCCGGCCGCCCCCCCTCGAAACGGGCGGCGTGTTCCCCGGAGCCCCGTCCCCGCCCGCCGGCTTCCACGCCGACGAGCCGCACGCTTGCCTCGGCGAGAAAGTCGTAGAAAAAGCCGATGGCATTGCTGCCGCCGCCGACACAGGCGGCCATTTCATCCGGGAGCCGGCCTTCCGCGGCGAGAATCTGCTCCCGGGTCTCCTCGCCGATGACCTTGTGGAAGTCGCGCACCATCATGGGAAAGGGGTGCGCCCCAAGGGCCGAGCCGAGGATGTAGTGGGTGTGGCGGGAGGTGGCCACCCAGTCCCGCATCGCCTCGTTGACGGCGTCCTTGAGGGTGCGCTGGCCGGCTTCGACCCCGCGCACCTCGGCGCCGCAAAGGCGCATCCGGTAGACGTTGAGGGCCTGGCGGCGCATGTCCTCCGCGCCCATGTAGACGACGCATTCCATGCCGAAGCGGGCGCAGCCGGCCGCTGTAGCGATGCCGTGCTGGCCGGCCCCGGTCTCCGCGATGATCCGGGTCTTGCCCATGCGGCGGGCGAGGAGGAGCTGGCCGAGGACGTTGTTGATCTTGTGGGCGCCCGTATGGAGGAGATCCTCCCGCTTCAGGTAGATGCGGGCCCCGCCGAGCTCCCGGGAGAGGCGGTCGGCGGGGATGAGGGGGGTGGGCCGGCCGGCGAAGTCGCGCAGCTCCGACCGGAGGGCCTCGGCGAAGGCCGGATCCTCCCTCGCCTCGGCGTAGGCCCGGCGCAACTCCTCGAGGGGAGTGTACAAGGTCTCCGGCACGAAACAGCCCCCGAAATCGCCGAAGCGTCCACGCGCGTCGGGGAGGGCATCGGCGGTGGCGAGGATGGGGCGCTGCGCGATCATGAGGCTAGGGATGATGGCGCTTTCGGGCGGGGGGTCAATCCGCCGCGGCAGGGGGAGGGCGGTCGGCGAAGCGGACGACCAGCAGGGTTTCGTCATCGCTGGCCGGTTCTTCCCCGGCGAAGGTGCGGACGCTCCGCAGGATCGCCTCCTTGACGGCCTCGGCGGTCTCGTCGTGGCCGGGCCGGAGGGCCGCGATGAGCCGGGATCTCGAGAACTCGGTCCCGTCCCGGTTCGTGCGCTCGGTGATCCCGTCCGTGTAGAGGAGGAAGAGATCCCCGGGGTGAAAGGTGGTGCGGGTCTCCTCGAGGATCTCCTCGAACCACTCCGGCTCGACCATGCCGAGGGCCATGCCCTCCGAGGGTACGGGTCGGGAGGAGCGCGGCTCCCCCGGAGCTCCCCGGGAGGCGATGAGGGGCAGCTCGTGCCCGGCCCGGGCGAGCCGGATCTCCTCCCGGCCGAAGTCGAGGATGGCATAGACCATCGTCACGAACATTTCCGCACGGATCTGCCGGAGGATCTCCCGGTTCATCCGGGAGAGGACGGTGTGCGGGGAGGCGTCCTCCCGGGCAAAGTGGCGCAGGCTGGTCTGGCAGATGGCCATGAGCAGGGAGGCAGCCACCCCCTTGCCGGAGACGTCGGCCACCGCCACGCCCACCCGCTGGCCACCAAGCCCGATGACCTGGTACATGTCCCCCCCGACCTGCTGCGCCGTCTCGTAGGCCATGGCCAGATCCATGGAGGAAACCTGCGGGAGCTCGCGGGGGAGGAGGAGGCCCTGGATGTTCCGGGCCAGGGAGAGGTCGAGCTCCAGCCGCTGCTGCTCCATCTGCTGGCGGACGACCTCCGCGTTGTGCAGGGCGAGGGCGGCTTGCTCGGCGAGCGATGCCATCAGGGACAGGTCGGTCTCGGAGAAGCCGGCCCCATCCGCCGCGTTGACCACGGTGAGCACGCCGAGCAACCGTTTCTGGAAAAACATGGGCACGGCCAGCAGGGAGCGGATTCGCAGCACGGGATCGCGGTGGCGGACGACCCGTTCGTCGTGCTCGGGGTGGTTGAGGAGGACGGCTTCCCCACGGGTGGCCACCTCCCCGATGACCCCCTCGCCGTAGGGAATGTCCGCGGTGCGGAGGACTTCCTCGAGGAGGCGGGCCCGTGTGGCGAGGCGTTCCTCCAGCTGGGGGGAAAGGGGGCGCTGCGGGGGGAAGAGTCCCTCGGTGGCCGCGCTGCGCAGGAGTCGGGCGGCCTCGTCGGCCCGGAAGAGGCAGCCGCTGACCGCGCCGGTCCCCAGCACGGCCGCGTGGACGATGCGCCCGGGGAGGTCCCGGCGGGCGCCCTCCTCGCCCACCCCCTCCACCATGTGGTGCATGAACTCGAGGACGAGGGTCTTCTCCTGCTGCAGTCTCTGGCGGGCCTCCCGCTCGCGGAGCAGGTTCTGCCGGTAGTACTGCACGCCGATCCAGGCGGCAATCGCACCGAGTCCCAAACCGAGGAGGAGTCCCCACACAACGGGGTGGTTGTAGGCGAGGGGGTGGCCGAGCCCAAGCTTATTGGCAGGAAAAGCGCCCGTCGGCGCCCACGAAAAAGGGGCCCGGTGAAAACCCCTAAACACCGGACCCCCGGGGACGAAGCCCCTACACCTCAATCCTGCACGATGGATTGCGCGCATGAGGAGAGCACCGCCCGTGCCAAGTTCGGGGCCGAATCGGGAGGGAGCGCGGGCGGCTCCCGGGCGCCGGGCTCAGGCGAGATTGGCCGCCTGTTCCCGGAGTTGCTCGAGGAGTTGCTTGGCTTCGATGACGCGGGCGGAAAGGCCCGTGTCGTTGGCCTTCGAGCCGAGGGTCTGGACTTCGCGGTGCATTTCCTGGAGGAGGAACTCGAGCTTGCGGCCCGCGGGACCCTCCCCGGCGAGCAGCTCCCGGGCCGCCCCGAGGTGGCTGTCGAGGCGGACGAGTTCCTCGGTGAAGTCGCAGCGCTCGGCGAAGAGGGCGATCTCCCGGAGGACCCGCTCGTCGTCGAGTTCGAGCTGGAGCCCGGCCCGGCGGAGCCGCTCGTGGAGGTGGTCGCGGTAGCGGTCGAGGCGGTCGGGGGCCAGGGCGGCGGCTTCCCCGGTGAGGGTGGCGAGGCGCCCGAGACGCTCCTCGAGGTCGGCTCGCAGGCGCGCTCCCTCCGCCCGCCGACTGTCGGCGAGCTCTGCGAGGGCGTTCCCGAGGGCGGAGGCGAGCTCGGCGGGAAAGGCATCCCTGGGAGCGGCGGGGCTCTCGCGCTCGGCCTCGCTCACCATCTGGTAGAGGGTCCGCGGGTCCGGCTCCGCGGGCGCTCCCACCTGCCGGGCGGCCTCCCGGAAGAGGGCGAGCCGCCGGGCGAAGGCCTGCTGGGGGAACACCGTTGCCCCTTCGCTCCCGCCCTCGATCTCCACGCGCAGGGTGAAGGCTCCCCGGGCGAACTGGGCCCGCACGGTCTCCTCGAGGCGTGGGGTGGCGAGGTGCCAGGCGGGGGGCGCGTGCACCTGCACGGCGCAGCCGCGGTGGTTCACGGAGCGCGCCTCGACCGTGCAGCGCAGGTCCGGGCCGATGGCTTGCCCGGTCCCGTGCCCGGTCATGCTTTCCATGCGAGTGCGGGGGCGTGGGAACGCCCGAGCCTACCAGTCGCCGCGCTCGCCGGGCTCCAGCGAGAGCGCGAAGAGCCGGATGAGCTCCACGGTGGCTTCGACGTCACCGAGGTGGACGACCTCGCCGGGCGTGTGCATGTAGCGCAGGGGAATGCTGAGGAGGCCGGTGGCCACGCCCGCCCGGCTCATCTGGACGGCCCGCGCATCGGTCGGCGTGGGCGCGTTCTCGGCCTTGAGCTGGTAGGGGATTTGGTGGTCCTCGGCGAGTTGCTGGAGGCGCGCGAAGACCACCGGGTTGATGTTCGGTCCGCGGCTGAGGAGGGGACCGCCCCCGAGAACGTGCTTGCCCCCGTGCTTGCGGGGGTCGCAGTCGGGATGGTCGGTGGCGTGCCCCACATCCACGGCGATCCCGAACTGAGGGTCCACCGCGAAGGTGGAGGGGTAGGCCCCGCGGGTGCCGATTTCCTCCTGGCTGGTGGAGACGGCCACGACCTTCGCCCGGAGGGCGTCGGCGTGGTCGCGGGCGAGTCGCCGGAGCACCTCGTTGACGACGTAGCAACCGCTCTTGTTGTCGAAACCACGGGCAATGAATCTCTCGCCGCGAAGGGGTTCGAGCCCGTGGGCGTAGACGACGGGATCGCCGACCGCGACGAGCTTGCTTGCCTCCTCGCCACTGGTGGCCCCGATGTCGATCCACATCTCGTGAACCTCGGGGATCTTCTTGCGCTCCTCCGCCGACATGAGGTGGACGGCACGCTTGCCGGTCACCCCGCTGACCGGGCCGCGGTCGGTGAGGATGCGGACCCGGCGGCCGGGAATCATGATCCGGTCGTGGCCGCCGATCGTCTCGAAGAAGAGGAAGCCCTTGTCGTCGATGTGGCTGAGGACGAAGCCGAGCTCGTCCATGTGGCCGGCGAGGAGAAGGGTCGGGTCCTTGCCCTCCCCGAGCACGGCCATGCGGTTGCCGAGGGCGTCGCGATCGACCCGCTCGGCCACCGGGCCGAGGTAGCGGTCCACGACGGCTTGGGCCTCCTGCTCGTAGCCGGAGGGGGAGCGGGCCTCGAGGAGGTCGCGGAGAAAGTCGGGAGCCTCGCCGGCGGGGGCGCTCATGCGGACCCGTCCTTCCCGGAACCGGACGATTCCTTCCCGAGGGTCTTCTCGTAGAACTCGTGGAGCACTTGCATGCGCTTGCGCTCGAGGGTCTCCTCCTGGATCTCCTCGGCGGTGCGCTGGCGCTCGCGGTTCATCATGCCCCGCCGCATCTTGCTGATGGCGATGTTCTGCAACTGGCGGACGCGCTCGCGGGTGATCCCGAATTTCTCTCCGACATCTTCGAGGGTGAGCGGACCCTCCGGCCCGATGCCGAAGCGGAGCCGGATGATGTCGGCCTCGCGCTCCTCGAGCTCGTCGAGGAGGTCCTCGAGGTCGAGCATCTGCGACTTGGTCCGCAGGGTGTCGAAGGGATTGATGGCGGTCTCGTCCCCGACGAGCTGGCCGAAGCTGGTGCTCTCATCCTCGCCGACGGGTGCGTCGAGGGAGGTGGGACGCACGCTCACGCTCTTCAGGTGGGCGACCTTGTTTACGGGGATGCCCATCTCGGCGGCGATCTCATCGTCGGTGGGCTCGCGCCCGAACTCGTCGGCAAGGGCGGAGGTCACCTTCCGCATCCGGGCGATGCGGTCGACGAGGTGCACGGGCAGGCGGATCGTCTTCGACTGGTTGGCGAGCGCCCGCTTGATGGACTGCTTGATCCACCACGCCGCATAGGTGCTGAGCTTGCCCCCCTTGTCGGGATCGAAGCGCTCCACGGCCTTGACGAGGCCGATGTTGCCTTCGCTGATGAGGTCGAGCAGGGGGAGGCCGAAGTTGTTGTAGTCGTGGGCGATTTTCACGACGAGGCGGAGGTTCGCCTGCACCATGCGGTTGCGAGCTTCCTCGTCCCCCTTCTGGATCCGGCGGGCGAGGGCCACTTCCTCCTCGGGGGTCAGCAGGGGCGTACGCCCGATTTCCTGCAGGTAGAGCTTGAGGGCCGAGCGCTCGGAGGAGGGAAGATCCCGGACATCCTCGGTTTCGTCCGCGTAGGTGTCCACGGTCCGCTCCACCTCGACTTCCTCGGGGAGGGAGGGCGTGGGAGTGGCGTCCTTGCGGGCGCCACGGGCTTTTTTCTGGTTGGCGGCTGTTGGCATAAAAAGAGGCGGGGTGGGCTCCGGTCGGGGACCGGGGTGGTGGGGAGAGAGTGCTTCAGCTTTCCACTATCTCGGAAAGAGCGACGGCTTTCAAGAGGCCTCTCGCTTTATTGACAGTTTCCTGCCACTCGGATTCCGGAACGGAATCCGCCACGATGCCGGCCCCGGCCTGGACCCGGATGCGCCCGTCCCGCAGGACGGCGGAACGGATGGCGATACAGGAGTCGTGGTTGCCGCCGTAGGCGAAGTAGCCGAGGGCGCCGGAGTAGGGACCGCGCGGGCCCGGCTCTTTCTCCGCGATGATCTGGAGAGCCCGGACCTTGGGGGCCCCGCTCACGGTGCCGGCCGGGAAGGTGGCCCGCATGAGGTCGAAGGCGTTGCAGCCGGGCGCGAGGGTGCCCTCCACCTGGGAAACGATGTGCATGACGTGCGAGTAGCGCTCGATGCCCATGAATTCCGGGACGTGCACGCTGCCGGGAGCGCACACCCGGCCGATGTCGTTGCGGGCGAGGTCGACGAGCATGAGGTGCTCGGCCTTCTCCTTCGGGTCGGCGAGAAGGTCCTCCTCCTGGGCGTGGTCCTCCTCCTCGTCGGAGCCGCGCGGGCGGGTCCCGGCGATCGGGCGAATTTCCACCCGGTCGCCGGTGAGCCGCACGTGCACTTCCGGGGAAGCGCCCACGATGGCGAAGTCCTCCGCCTCGAAAAGCACCATGTACGGGGAGGGGTTCACGGTGCGCAGAGCCCGGTAGAGGTCCATGGGAGGTCGGGTGTACTCCCGTTCGAAGCGCTGGGAGAGGACGACCTGGACGACGTCGCCGGCGTGCACGTACTCGCGGGCGTCGGCCACGGCCCTCTCGAAGGCGGGTCGCGCGAAATTGGAGGGGGGCAGCCCGGGCACCGGGACTTCGGGCACGGCGAGCAGGGGGGCCGCGGCCGGCCGGTCCAGTTGCTCGTGCAGGGTGCGGATGCGGGCGAGGGCCCGGTCGTAGGCGTGGAGGGGATCCTCGCCCTGCTCGAGATGGGCGCACGCGCAGAGGAGGAGGGTCTGCCGGGCGCGGTCGAAGACGACGACCTCGTCGATGAAGAGGAAGCAGAGGACGGGGGTGTCGGCCCGTTCGGGCCCGGGCCGCGGCACGGTCGGCTCGAGGCGGTGGACATATTCATAGGCGAGGAAGCCCACGGCGCCTCCGGGGAAGGGTGGGGTGCCGGGCGGCAGGACCGCGCGGTACCGGCCGACTTCCTCCTCCACGAGCCGCAGGGGATCCTCCGGGGTGGGGACGGACTCGGTGTGGCCATCCCGGTAGCGGTAGTGGGTCTCCCCCTCGCCGGCGGTGAGGACGAGGCGGGGGTTCGCCCCGAGGAAACTGTAGCGGGAGACGCTCTCCCCGCCCTCGACCGACTCGAAGAGAAAGGAGGGGCCGGCGGCGGCGAGCTTGCTGTAGGCGGTGACGGGGGTTTCCCGGTCGGCAAAGAATTCGGCGACCACGGGGACGAGGTTTCCCTCCGCGGCGTAGCGGGGGAACTCCTCCCGGCTGGGACGGGTGGCGTACATACTACGGCAGGGGAGGGCCCGCGGGAGTGGTCTTCAAGGGTTTTCCTCCCCCGCGGCCTCCTCGGCCGCCTCCACTCGCCGCAGCTGGACGCCCTCGATGAGGCGCTGGCGGCGGAGGACGGTGGTGATGACGACGGCCCAGCTCCCCTCGCGGACGCGGTTCTTCTCGAGGAGGCGGGCAAACGCGGTCCGGATGGTCGCCTCCCGCTTGCGGGCAAAGGGAATCTCGAAGGGCTCCACGCCCCAGAGGAGCTGCATCTGCCGGGCGACCTCGGGCCGGTCGGTGAAGGCGAAGACGGGGGTGCGGTGCGGGCGCAGGGAGGAGAGGAGCTGGGGGAGGTTGCCGGCCTTGGTGAAGACGATCACGCAGGCATCCCCGATATCCTCGGCGAGGCCCGAGGCCGAGCGGACGAGCTTGCTCTTGGGGTTGCGCAGGACGAGGCCGTGTCGGGTGTCCGGGTCGTGGAGCGCTTCGGTCGCCTCGGAAATCCGCTTGAAGACCTGGACGCACTCCCCGGGGTACTTGCCCACCGCGGTCTCTCCGGAGAGCATGATCCCGTCGGTGCGCTGGCCGACGGCGAGGGCTACATCGGACACCTCCGCCCGGGTGGGCACGGGGTTGTCGATCATGCTCTCGAGCATGTGGGTGGCGACGATCACGGGCTTCTGCAGCCGGATGCAGGTCTGCACGGCGCGGTGCTGGAGGAGGGGGAGGTCCTCGTAGGGGATCTCGATGCCGAGGTCGCCGCGGGCGACCATGAGCGCGTCGGAGGCCCGGATGATGTCGTCGAGATTGTGGATGGCCTGCTGGTCCTCGATCTTTGCGATGATCCGGGCGGGCGACTGCGACCGGGCGAGGAGTCGGCGGAGGGCATCCACGTCCTCGGGCTGGCGGACGAAGGATTGGGCAAAGTAGTCGACGCCGACAGCGACTCCTGCCTGCACATCGGTCTCGTCCTTCTCGGTGAGCGCGGGCAGGCGCACGCGGGTGCCGGGGAGGTTGATGTGGCGGCGGCTCTCGAGGAGGCCGCCGATCTCCACGCGGCAGCGCAGGCGCCCGGCTTCCTTGCCCTCCACCCGAAAGCGGAGGAGGCCGTTGTCGACGAGAACGGTGCTGCCTTCCCCGAGGTCATGAATGAGGCCCGGGTAGTTGACGGGTACGAGGGGGACGGAGGGGCGGCCTCCGGCCTCCTCGTCCACGGCGAGGTCGAGGGGGTCGCCAGGCTGGAGGGGAAGGGGCTCGGCCAGTTCCCCGGTCCGGATCTCGGGCCCCTTGATATCCATGAGGGTGGCCAGCAGCCGGTCCTCGGCGGCAGCGGCCGCCCGGACGCGTTTGACGATCCCGGCGACATCCTCGGCCTTCACGTGCGCCATGTTGATCCGGCAGAGATCGACGCCGGCCCGGAGGAGGCCCCGGAGGATCTCGGGGTCGAGGGTGGCCGGGCCGATGGTGAAGATGATCTTCGTCTTAGTGGAGGGCATGACTGTGCTCGAGGAGGACGGCGGGTTGCTCGGTGGGGGAAAGGACCGAGAGGGCGGGTGCGGGGCTCAACGAGGCACAGAAAGGGGCGAAGAGGTCCTCGACGCGGGAGGGGTCGTTGCAGTCGCGGCTGAGGTGGCCGAGGCAGAGCCGACGCCAGCGGGGGCGCTGGACCGACCGGAGCGCCTCGAGGGCGGCATCGTTCGAGAGGTGACCGTGCCGACTGCGGATGCGCTGCTTGAGCGACCAGGGCCGCCGGGGATCGTTCTCGAGGAGGTCCTCGTCGTGGTTGGCCTCGACGACGAGGGTGTCCACGGCCCCGAGGCGCTCGGCGAGGCGCTGGGGCACGTGCCCGAGGTCGTTGACCCAGGCGAGGCTGCGGCGGGGGGAGAAGAGGTCGTCCTGCCCCCAGGCGAAGAAGAAGGCGACGGGGTCGTGGGCGTCGTGCGGCACGCTGCAGGGGCGGATCTCGAGGTCCTTGTAGAGGAAGGCGGTCTCCGTATCGAAAATCTGCCAGGGAACGCGGCGGGGGAGCTTGGCCTGGAGGGCCCGGGCGGTGTCGCGGTTCGCGAAGAAGCGGAGGTGGGGGTAACGGGACAGGCCGCGCAGGCCGGCGGCGTGGTCCTGGTGCTCGTGGGTCAGGAAGACGGCGTCGAGGTCCTCCGGGCGGAGACCGAGTTCGCCGAGAAGGCCCACGGTCTTGCGGCCGGAGAGGCCGGCGTCGACGAGGATGCGAGCTTCGTCCGTCTCGAGGAGAGCACAGTTACCCGCACTGCTCGAGGAGAGGATGACGAAGCGGCTGCCCACCGCCGAAGGAAAAGAATCGCGCCGCCCTGACGGCAACCGTTTTCGCCGCCGGCCCTCCTCGGCGACCGGCGGCAGTGCTTGGATTTTCCCGTTTGTCAGCGGTACGGAGTTGCCCATATTCGCGGGTTCACTTTCGTCTTCCGCAGGCTCTCATGGAAAACCCCTCCTCGCACAACCACAACGGGTCCGCCCGGGCCGCCGCCCCCGCGGTGCCCCGGGACGACCTGCCCGACACCCAGAACCGGCACGCTTCCGGAATCCAGGGGGCCCGCGTGCCCCTGCAGGAGGTGGGCTCCTCCAATTTTCGTTTGCCGCTGCGCTATGCCTTGCGGGACGGGAGCGTGCACACCCTGGAAACCTCGGTGCTGGGCGCGGTGTCCTTGGAGGCGGACCGCAAGGGGATCAACATGTCCCGCATCATCCGCTCCTTCTACGAGTATCGCCACGAGGTGATCACCCTGGAAGTGGTCCACCGGATCCTCAGCCACTACCTGGCGGAGTTGGAGGCGGCCAGCGCCCGCCTGCGCCTGGCCTTTGCGCTCCCGGTGATGATGCCTTCCCTGCGCAGCGGGCTGGAGGGTTACCAGTACTACGACTGCGTCATCGACGCCCGGTTGAATGCGGAGGGGATTTTCGCGCCCCTGCTGCAGCTGGGCTTTGTCTACAGCTCGGTCTGCCCGTGTTCCACCGACCTCAGCGAACACGCCCTCGCCACTCGGGGGGTCGCGGCCATTCCCCACTCCCAGCGGAGCCGGGCGCGGTTGCGCGTGGTCCCCGCACCGGGCACCACTCTCGAGTGGGAGGAGCTTATCGAGGCCTGCCGGCACGCCCTGCAGACGGAGACACAGGCAATGGTGCGGCGGACGGACGAGCAGGCCTTTGCTGAGCGCAATGCGGCCTCGCAGAAGTTCGTCGAGGATGCTGCACGCCTCCTCTACCAGGCTCTCGACGGATTGGCCGGGGTGGAGGCCTTCGCCGTCTCCTGTTCCCACCTCGAGTCCCTTCACTCCCACGATGCGGTGGCCACGGTCACCCGTGGTCTGCCCACGGGTCTGTGGGGTGGGATCGACGACTACGGCGAGCTGATCTGCTGAGAGGGTGGTGGCCGCGGCCTCCATGCCTGCGCCGCTTCCTCCCTACCTTCCCCCTTTGGACCCCACCCGCGAATCCTATGAGCGACGAGGAATGGTTCGACGTGGTGGATGAGCAGGACCGGGTGGTGGGAAGGGCCAGTCGTGCGGAAGTGCACGCCCAGAATCTCCGCCACCGGGCGGTCCACCTCTGGCTGTTTCGGCCAAACGGCCGCCTTCTCCTCCAGAAGCGGTCCCTTCACAAGGACTCCGCCCCGGGTTGCTGGGTGAGTTCGTGCTCGGGCCATCTGGACAGCGGGGAAGACTACGAGCGCGCGGCCCACCGCGAGCTGGAGGAAGAGCTGGGAATCCCGCCCGGGGAGGTCAACTGGATGCCCTGGCGGAAGTTCCCGGCCTCTCCGGAAACGGGCCATGAGTTTGTCCAGATCTACCTGCTCCGCGGCTACCGCGGTCCCGTCCACCCCAACCCGGAGGAGGTCACCGCGATCCGCTGGATGGCACCCTCCGCGGTCGATCGGGCCCTGCGTGCGGAGCCGGGTGCCTTCGCCCGCTCCTTTTGCTGGCTCTGGGACGCCTATCGGCGGGATTGGTGAGGGAGCGCGGACCGGGCGAAGGGAGTCCGGAGGGGCGGTGGCCGGGCCCGAAGCGCCGAAGAGGAACGGTGCCGGTCGGTGCAGCGGGCGAAGGGGGATGCCCGCGGGGCGCGGTGCCGACGTGGATACGGAGTGGGAGTGGGTCGGTCCGGCTCCGGAATCCTTGGGGACGCCGGAAACGAAAGAGGGGCCCGCAACGGGGGAAGGTGCCGGAAGGCGAGGGGTGACGGGGGGAGAGGTTCGTCCGCACCCTGCCGCGGAAGGGGGTGGGCTCTCGAGCCTCTGGCTCTTCCCAGGGCCGGCGGTGGACGGAGCGCGGGGAAAGGAGGGTGGCGTGCGACTGGACGGAGCGCGGGGTCCGCGGCGCTGGAGGGTAGGGGGCCGGAAGGGGGCGAGGTTGGCCGGAAGGGGTCAGCCATCCGGAGCCCGGTCACCGTCGCCGCCTCCGGGCAAAGAGGGCCGCGGCAAGGGCGAGAATTGCGGCCACGAGTCCGAAGCGGGAGGGCTCGGGGACCGTCTGGATCGCCAGGGACTCGACCCAAAATTTGCCGCTGGACCACGCGACTACAAACGAATCACCTGCGGATACCGGAATCTCGGTGGTGGCCGGGTTGGTTTCACGGAAGTCAGCCACAAAGGGTGTCGATACGGATTGACCGTTCGCGATCGGGCCGACGGATTGATCGCCGCTCTCGAGCACTACCTCGTCTCCACCGCCGGAGGTGAAGGAAGTGAAGTCGATCGCGGTCACCGTGAGGTCCCGGTCGAAGGTGAAGGCGGTGCCGTCGCCGTCAGCATTGTATCCGCTGACACCATCGGACAGGCCGTCATCGGTGACATTGAGGTCGTCGCTGAGGGCTTCCGCCGTAACGTTGAGCGTCCCGATGAGGTCGATGTTCTCGATGGTGAAAGAGGCGGCCGTGTCGGCTGGGACCTCGTCGAACCACGGGTCCCTGAATTGGTCGGTGATCGCCTCTGGGCTATGGTTGGGCTCGGCCCGGATACTGCCCCCCGAGATGGTGCTGTCCTCGAAGTCGATCGTCACGGTCACCTGCGCGGGAAGCCCGAGGACGCATGAGCCGATCCCCAAGGTGACCAGGAGGGCCTTGCGCGGGGTCGGAGGGGAGCCCCCAAGGGGCCCGGGGCGGGCAGGAGGGAGAAGATCGCCAAAGGTAGCGATCATGGAGCGTGTCCCCCGGGCACGGGGAGAAAGGCGCACCGGGAGAGAACTCTCGGCGAGTGCCCGGTAGCGAGGACGGGGAAGGCATCGGCGGTCGCAGGCGCCCCGTGAGGGCGCCCGGGAAAAAGAGCCCCTCCCGCGCCTCCAGGGGAACGAAGAAGGGCCAAAGGTGTGCGACAGAATCGGAAGTAATTTTTTCATGGAGCAACGGAGAACAGCGGAATTCTCCTGCAAACCCTCTCCGGATCAAGGGCAAAAGTTGAAAAATGGACACCCAACTTCCCCTTCCCGGCCATCCCTCCATCGCAGACACCCAGTCCTCCACGAGGGCAACCCCACCACCACTACTACTACTACTATCGCAGACACCCATATTTCCCCAGGGCACCGCGAAAGACCGGCCCCAATGACCCCCACCCATCGAGCGCAGAGAGAGCAACACAACCTAGTTCGCCGGGAGAAACCTCTCCGCTCCGCATTCGGCGCTGGACTGTATGCGGACACCGATTCTCCGGGAAAGCCGGCCAAGCCCCTTCCCTCGACCCGGTTGGTCCTCCACGGCCATCCAAGCAGGCCCCTCCCTGAGGATCGCACCCGTCCGCGGGACCTCCAATCGCAGACACCCAAATTTCGAGCTGCGCGAGCTGCGGACCCCTCCCATTGCAGGGCCGACGGTGTTGCCTCCCCGGAAGGTGCGCCGCTGTTAGGGTTCAAGGCAGACAACAAATGGGTGTCTACTTTAGTCGGTCGCTTTCCCCTTCCCCTCTACCCCACCATCGCAGACACCCATTTATTCCCAGGGCACCGCGAAAGACCGGCCCCAATGACCCCCACCCATCGAGCGCAGAGAGAGCAACACAACTTGGTTCGCCGGGAGAAACCTCTCCGCTCCGCCCCCGGCGCTCTCGGCGCTGTATGCGGACACCCATTCTCCGAGAAAACCGGCCAAGCCCCTCCCTCGTCTCGGTCGGTCCTCCACGGCCATCCCAACAGGCCCCTCCTCCCCCGGGATCGCGCCCGTCCGCGGGACCCCCAATCGCAGACACCCAAATTTCGAGCTGCGCGAGCTGCGGACCCCTCCCATTGCAGGGCCGACGGTGTTGCCTCCCCGGAAGGTGCGCCGCTGTTAGGGTTCAAGGCAGACAACAAATGGGTGTCTCCTTTGGTCCCTTTGGTCCGGCGGTCTTACCGCTCCGACTCCGGTTCTTCTTTGGGTTCCGACCAGCTAAGGGCTACGACTGTGGGATTGAAAGCTCAGCTCCCGCTTCAGGAGTGGCCGTGGATGGATCCGTAGGGGAAGGGATGCGATTTGGACGGGTGGAAGTGGCTGGACGGGAGAGGTGGTAAGGTCATCCACTGGATGTCCGCGTTGGATGTCCGCGAGAGTGGGGGATGACGCGGGACTGCCGGTCAGGGGGAGGCAGGAGAGCGGGAGTTGATGGCCCGGGATGAGGGAAATCGCAGGCATGGGGTTGCGGTTTCGGCCAGAGGCTGCGATGTTACGACAGTTCTTTGGACAGTCGTACGCAGAAGGGTGTGCAAACCTTGCAACCCTTCCTCGTATGCTGCAGTCCCATTGTTCGGGGGTGTTCCGGATTCGACTGCGGCTGGGAGGCTCAGGCTGCATGCCGGAGATGATCGCTCAGCTCCGTTACCAAGGTGATCATCCTTGTTTCTAAATGCCAAGGATAACGTAATCAGCTTCCCGGGCACCGCCCAGGAAGCTATGGCGGCGTAAAGTCCGCCTCGTCCCGCCGGGGATGTCTGCTAACCGGTTGGGGCGTCATTGAGCAGATATAGTTCGTGGTTGGCACCGCCCCATGAGCCGTAACCCATCGGTGCTGGCCTTTTCGACACCTGTCTCTGGGTGTTGGGAAGGCAAGATTGCATTCAGGGACTAAGCATGTAGACGCCCGATCCAAAAGGTCGTAGGACGCGGGTTCGACTCCCGCCACCTCCACCATAGCATGGGCACCAGTCCTTAGTTTGCTTCTTTCCGCCCGCCCGCGGAACTGGCCGATGTGCATCAATCGTCCTTGATTTTCTCTTTTTTGGCGTCCGCGTGTGCGGCAAGAGACCCATCCACCTCTTCCCGTGGAGCGACGAGGTGGAAGCGAAGGCTCGTCCGTGCCCGATATCCTTCCGCTGGCTGGAGGATGGGGAGCTCACTACGGGAGGAATTCCCGAACCGGGGGACCTCCCGTGCACAGGTCCCACCCGCCCTCGTTTCGGGCCGGAGATGTCGGTCGTGATTTTGGATCCCTCTCAGCTTGGGATGGCTCTTGGCGGTCTCAGGCAGCCCACCGTGCTTCGCGATACAAACGCCGACTCCCTTCCTTCCCGCGGAACCAGCGCTGCCCTCTTTCCCTCGCTTCCTCGGTAAGGCGGTCGCATTGTCCTACCATGCCGTGGAAGAGCCTCCCGTAGGCTGCCACATTTTCAGCCCACCGCTGGGGATCGAGAGACAGCCGCTCGAGTGTCCGTTCCAAAGCCGCGGGCACAGGATCGGTCCGGTGGCCGGGAAGTGCCCGCAGCGTCCACTGAATCAGGTCGAGGTAGTGGTCGAGGTCGATGCCGACTCCGATTTCCTCCGTCCGGTCCAGGGGAGCGAGCCACGCCGCCTCGGACAACTTCTGGGTCTCACGGTCTGTTTCCCGGCGCGGGGTGCGGGTGGGGCCATCTGTGGATCCACGAGCCTGTATTCTTTCGGCGGCTTGGCGGGCATTGAGTCGGTCGTAGGCGCTGGTGAAGAAACTGTCCTCCAAGCCACTCGCAAGCGCCGCGCGCACCGGGTTCAGGTCGACATACACCATACACGCGAGGACCGCACCTTCGTCGACCAAGGCCTGGCATCGGAAGCGACCCTCCCAAAAACGGCCAGTGCACTCGTCTTCGCGGTTGGCGCGGCGGGCGATCCACTCGTTGAGACAACGCATGAACCAGCTGAGGTCCGCCAGCCGGGACCGTACCTCTGCAAGTCGCACGGGATCACGAACGAGACTCTCCACCCGCAGATTCCACGCATCCTCTCCCACCCGGTGGTTCCCGGGAAAGACCCGGCACCAGCGCTCCGCCACTTCGCGTGCGCTCCACTGCGCGGCGCGGTCCGGACGATTGCGGAGGACGAGATGCGAGTGATTGCTCATGACCGCGTAGGCAAACACTTCCACTGCAAACTGGCTGCTGAGTTCGCGGATGCGTTCCCTTACCCATGCACGGCGGTGCTCATAGCTTTGGCCCGTGGAGGCATCATACCCGCAGAGAAAGGCCCGCCGCACGCAGCGGGAGATGCAGTGGTACACACCGATCGTACCGGGCCGGACAATTCTGGATCGTGGTGCTGCCATAGGGGGGAATTTTTGTTCCCCTTTACCGAAAGGTCAACAGTTTTTTCTTTTTCGCAAAGCGCCCGCGGCTGAGAACCCGGAATTGAGAGGTCCGCTCATTTTTTGTCTCCGCAGCGTGCCGACCGCACCAGCCTTTGCAGTCGAGACGGCCAGCGTTGTCATGGTCGGTAAGGCTCACGAACTGGCCCGGGTTCTTGAGCGGAGCGGCCCCTCGTGCCGGTTGCGGGAAATCCCGGAGGAGTCTCCCGACTCGCAGGCCCCCAACCTCTGTGCCGCCAGCACTTTGAGTGGGGAAACACCGCAGCACGGCGTTCGGCCATCCCACCTGCCGTTTACGAGGCGAAAGGATCCGGGCGGTGGGGCGAGGGAAAAGGCGAGTCTTGGTTCCGGAGCGTCCGGTCCCGGAGACGATCGGGACCCCGCAATGGTGGATCTCCGCCAGAGAGGACCGAGGCCCTATGCGGTTCCACCGAATTCCTGCGCCGAGGGGGGTGGCTTGTGCGATGGTCCTGAGCGGGCGTAATCCCCTCTCCGTCGCTCCTTTGAAAAGTGGGTGTCTTATTCTGGGACGGACGGGATGGGGAAGTTGAAATAGGTGTCGGGGAACGGCTCGTCGGCGAGAGTGTAGTGCCACCATTCCTCCGGGTAGGGTTCGAAGCCGTGGCGTTCCATCGCCGAGCGCAGTATTTCCCGGTTCGCGCGCGCCTGCTCCGAGATTGCGTCACTGCCGTGATGCGACGTTTCGCTGAAGCAGTCGAAACCAGCTCCCATATCAATCGAGTTGTCGGGCCACCGCTCCCCATGAGGCGCCGTGCAGGGCCGCAGTGGGTCGCCCGGCATCCACGGAGCGGTTGGGGTGGCCGGCCGCTCGACAAGGGTGAGGTCCACCGTGCTCCCCCGCGAGTGTCCGGAGCGTTCGGCGATGTATCTTTCCGGGAAAAGCCGGTCTTTTGGCACGTCCGGATAGAACTCAGCGCGCATGGCGTCGTCGTCCGGGTCGGCCGCCCAGCGCACGAATGCGTCGACCGCGCGCTGGGGGCGGTAGCCGTCGTAAACCTTGAGGGTGTAGCCCATGGGGCGAACGTCCGCCTGCACCTTCGCGAGGGCTTCGGCTGCTTCCCGCGTCAATACGACCTCCGGCGCCTCGTAACCGGGAACAGGTCAACCGATGAAGTTGTGCGCGCCGGCGTAACGAACCTCCGTGAGGATGGTGGGGTCTAGGGTCTGCAAATGCACGAATCCGGGCGGCAGCGCCTCGGTTGGGTGGTCGGTGGTCTCGGCTGCCAGGCTCGAAGGTGGCGTCGCCACGCAGAGGGCGACGAGGCTCACGGGAACGGAGAGGGCGAGGGTTTTCACCGCCTGGGATGGGATGGCTTGCCTCTCCCGGTTCCGTACCCATGCCGTGGAGGGATCGGAGGGATCGGCCGGGGGCGAAGGGTGATCGCAAAAGAAAATCCGTCGCGCGCACCGGGAAATCCGGGAGCACATACCCCCGAGGGTAAGATCGACGATTCCCCAAGGTGGCTGACTCATGCCGATGATTCCGAACATCCCGGCGAGCACAGGGCAACCGTCCGTTTGTTGTTCGCCGCCCGTAGTCCCGGCCGACCCCAACTTTTGGGTGTCCGTCAAATTCGTCACGGCCGACCCCAACTTTTGGGTGTCCGTCAAATTTGCCGGGTCGCTGCAGAATCTCTGGGTGTCTGCGCAATTCCAGGGAGGCCCTCGTGCAACCGTGACCACTACGAGCGGTTCCCAGAGAAGTTGGTCTATGGGTGTCTATGTTTGCAGTGGGTGTCTACGGTTAGTCCGCATGGTTAGTCCGCTGGGTGTCTATGTTTTCATTCACGTTTACGGTGGGTGTCTGCGTTACGGCGGAAATGCCCGCCGGGTTTGACGGTAGATTAGCCCCCATGGTTGGTGGAGTATGGACCCTCCCCCTTCCGAACCCGCCGGCGACGGTGAAGCGGTGGCTGATTTGCGCCGTGGAAAAACGTGCAACCGCCTAACGCCCCCCCTTTTCCAGCGTGCGGTGGCGATTCCGGCAGCTCTGGTGGCCCTTTTCTTCATTCTGGCCACCCTCTTTTTCACGGGGCCGGTGGAGGGCTTCCTTCGGGGAATCCAGGGTGGGATCTCCAGCTCTTTCGGCTGGTTCTACCTTATTTGCATCAACGTGGCGCTGCTCACGGCGGTGATCCTCCTTTTCAGCCCTGCCCGTCGTTGGAGGCTGGGAGGGGACGAGGCGGAGCCGGAGTTCTCCACCTTTTCCTGGCTGTCCATGCTGTTCTCCGCGGGGATGGGGATCGGCCTTCTCTACTTCTCCGTGGCCGAGCCGATGATGCACTACCTGAACCCGGCCTTCACCGAGCCCGGTACAGCTGCCTCCTTCCACCGAGCGATGGAGGCGACCTACTTCCTGTGGGGTATCCACGTCTGGGCGATCTACGCGGTCATTGCTCTCGCCCTCGCCTATTTTGCCTTCAATCGGGGCCTTCCCCTCAGCGTCCGTTCCGGCCTCTACCCGTTTTTAGGGGAGCGCGTGCACGGGGGTTGGGGTCACCTCGTCGATGTGATCGCGATCGTGGCCACCCTTTTCGGGCTGGCCACCACCCTTGGATTCGGCGCCCAGCAGGTCGGGGCGGGTCTTGAGCATATCTTCGGGCTGCCCTCGACCCTCGGGGTGCAGATCGCAGCCATCGTGGTGATCACGGCCCTCGCCACCCTTTCCGTCGTACTCGGCCTGCACCGGGGAATCCGCAACCTGAGTGTCCTCACGATGCGGCTCAGTGCGTTCCTTCTCGTCGTGGTCTTTCTGGTCGGACCGACCGTGCTGATCCTGGACACCTTCGTGCAGTCGGCAGGCGGCTACTTGCAGCATTTCCTGCAGTGGGCCACCCATCGTGGGGCGAGTTCCGAGCAGGGAGCCTTCTTCAGCGGTTGGAGCGTCTTTTACTGGGGCTGGTGGATGTCGTGGGGTCCGTTTGTGGGCTTGTTCATTGCCCGTATCTCCCGCGGCCGCACCATTGGCGAATTCCTGCTCGGCGTCATTCTCGCTCCGACCGTGGTCACGATTTTCTGGATGGCCACCTTCGGGACGAGTACCTACGAGCTCGAGGCAACAGCTCCCGGTTTTGCACAAGCCGTCGGTGATTCCGTACCCACGGCTCTTTTTCGCATGCTCGCGGAGTATCCACTGGCGTGGTTGACCTCCGGGCTCGGGCTGCTGCTGGTGATCGCCTTCTTCGTGACTTCCTCGGACAGCGGATCGCTGGTGGTCGACTCGATGGCTTCCGGCGGGCGGCTACGCACGGGGGTCAGCTCGCGGGTCTTCTGGGCCTCGCTGGAGGGGGCCATCGCTGCTACCTTGCTTCTGGGGGGAGGTCTCAGCGCGATGCAGGCGGTCTCCCTCTCAGCGGGCCTCCCCTTTGCCGCGGTCGTCCTTTTTCTCTGTGCCGGCTTGCTCCGCACCTTTGTCTTCCATCGCCCGGCCACCCCGCCGCCGCCGTTGCCTCAGCGCAGCCGCGTCAACCGCTCGTAAAGCAGGCGAAAGAAGCCCTCCCGGTCGACCTCGGTGAGGAACAGGGCGTTGTCCCGTTCTCCGCTCATCCGCCACCAGTCCGCGACCGTCATCCCCCTTGTGAATTCGCCCTCGGTTTCCACGCGCACCGGGACAGAACGTCCGGAGAAAAGCTGCGGCTGGAGCAGGTAGGCAATGGTGCAGGGGTCGTGCATGGGACCACCGTCCCATCCGTATTTCGCCCGGTCGTACCGCTCGTAGAATTCCACCCACCCGCGCAGGGTCGGGCCGAGCGGTGCCGGGAGCGTTGCCAAGGCTTCCTTCCAGAAGGGTGGAGTCAGGGCCCGGTGGGTGACATCGAGAGGTGCCATCACCAGCGGAATCCCCGATTCGCAGACGATCCGGGCCGCCTCCGGGTCCACCCAGATATTGAACTCGGCGACGGGGCTGCTGTTGCCCGCTTCAAAGAACGCGCCTCCCATCATCACCACACGCTGGAGGCGAGGGCCGATATCCGGAGCCCGCTGCAGGGCGGTCGCTACGTTGGTGAGCGGCCCGAGCGTGACGAGAGTGATCGAGCCTGCGGGCTCCGCTCGCAGCGTAGCGATGAGGAAGTCGACGGCGTGGCCCTCTTGGAGGCAGAGGGTCGGCCCGGGAAGCGTGGCCCCGTCGAGGCCGCTCGACCCGTGCACCTCCTCCGCGGTGGCCAGTTCCTGAGCGAGGGGGCGGTCGCAGCCTGCGAAAACCGGGATCTCCCGCTTCCCCGCCAGTTCACAAATCTGCAAGGCGTTGCGACTGGTCTTTTCCACCGGGACGTTTCCGGCGACACAGGTGATCCCGAGCACGTCCAGCTCCTCCGGGCTGGCCAGCGCCAAGAGCAGGGCGAAGGCGTCGTCCTGGCCGGGGTCGGTGTCGATGAGCAACCGTTGGGGTGGGGCCACCATGGCTGGAGATCCTTTCGTTTTGATCCGCGGGCCGGCGAACCTAAAGCGACAAGGGCTAGGGTGAGGCTGCGGGGATGGTTTCCTCTGGGCCTCCCGGGATCTCGCCCGCCTTTGCGCGATCCCTGGAGTGGGAGGGCAGAATTCATCCCGTCACGGTCCCTCCGAAGAGCGAGGGGTCACGGAAGTGTTGCGCAGAGACCGGAAGCCTGGGCGCTTTCTCGGGGAAACCCTGCGGCGACTCGCTCATCCCATGTGTAGGGACGCATCCGAAATCTCGAGCAATTTTGAAGACACCCATTGGACCGTGCAGAAGATTTTGCGAGATTTTGCAGACACCCATTGGATTGAGGACCGCTGGCAGACACCCACTCCACCACTCCACGGTGAGGATCTTTGGCGGACACCCATGCAACTGAGAAGGTTGCCGACGGCAGACCCGGCCACGGGACCATGCCTGCTGTGGGGTGGGCTCGGTTTTTCGGCGGACAGCGGATCGGGGGGGTCAGCGGCCTAGAATGGAAAGGATCTCGGCTCCCGGAACCTCCGGCAGGAGGCTCGCGCGAGAAAGAGCTCATGGAGATCCATAAGGAAACGGCAGGGAACCTTGGGTCCGTAGGACCTTGGGTTCCGAAGGCTGCTTCGATGGGTGTCTGCTATTGGAGCCGAAGTGGCGAGCCCGTGCTTTTGGTGGTCGGTGAGAGACACGACGGATCCTGGCGAGGGCATGCCGGGACCGGATGCTGGTGGCACCCGATCGATCGGTCGGGAAGATCCACGGCTTTGGTCCTTTCCATTAATGGGTGTCTGCGATCTGGGTCGCAGCGGATCCTGGAGATTTTGCAGACACCCATTGGATCGAGGGCTATTGGCCGACACCCATTCCACCGTCGAGATCTTTGGCGGACACCCATGCAACCGAGAAGGTTGCCGACGGCGGACCCGGCGACGGGACCATGCAAGGTATGGGGCGGGCTCGGGTTTTCGGCGGGCGGCGGATCGGGGGGTCAGCGGTCTAGAATGGAAAGGATCTCGGCTCCCGGAATCTCCGGCAGGAGGCTCGCGCCAGAAAGAGCTCATGGAGATCCATAAGGAACCGACAGGGAACCTTGGGTCCGCAGGACGATGGATTCCGACGGCTCTTTCTATGGGTGTCTGCCATTGGAGCCGAAGTGACGAACCCGTGCCTGCGGTGGTCGGTGAGAGGCACGACGGATCCTGGCGAGGGCATGCCCGGACCGGATGCTGGTGGCACCCGATCGATCGGTCGGGAACATCCACGGCTTTAGTCCTTTCCATCTATGGGTGTCTGTGATCGGGGTCGTAGCGGATCCCGCGCGGCTGAATTCAAGCTTCGGGCCCTGGATGCTCTCTGGTAAGGATAGGGGCATGGGGATGGTCTGGTTCGTCCTTCCACCGTTCGCCGCTCTCCTCGCGCTCGGATCGGCCTTCGGATTTTACCGTTGGGTTTTGGGGCACGGTGAGGGCACGGCGGAGATGCGCCGGATTGCCGCGGCCGTGCGGAAGGGCGCCCTCGCCTATCTCCGCTCCCAATACCGTCTCGTCGCTCTGGTGGTGGGCGGTTTTTTCGGGTTATTGATCGTCCTGTCTCTCTTGGACCTGCAACGGCCCCTCGTGCCTTTCGCCTTCGTGACCGGCGCGTTCTTCTCGGGCTTTGCCGGCTTTCTCGGTATGCGCACGGCGACGATGGCCTCGGCCCGCACCACCGAGGCTTGCCGTGGCAGTCTGAACCGTGGCTTGAAGATTGCCTTTCGTTCCGGGGCGGTCATGGGGCTGGTGGTGGTCGGATTCGGACTGCTCTTCCTCTGGGCATGGCTGGTCCTGCTGCTGCGAGTCGCTCCGGAGGGACCGGACCAACTCGCGGAGGTGACCACCACGCTCCTCGGCTTTGGGATGGGAGCTTCGCTGCAGGCCCTTTTCGCCCGGGTGGGCGGGGGAATTTACACCAAGGCTGCGGATGTCGGAGCGGACCTGGTCGGGAAGGTTGAGGAAGGTATCCCGGAGGATGATCCCCGCAATCCCGCGACCATCGCCGATAATGTGGGCGACACGGTGGGCGATGTAGCCGGAATGGGGGCGGACCTGTACGAGTCCTACTGCGGGTCGATTCTCGCTACGGCCGCTCTTGGAGCTGTGCTCGGCCCCGCCGCACAGATCTCCGGCCTCGAGGCTGTCCTTGCTCCGCTCCTCCTTGCCGCTCTGGGCATCGTGGTCTCCCTGGTGGGCATTCTGCTCGTCCGCTGCCGGGAGGAGTCCTCAATGGGAGCACTGCTCGGCGCTCTCGATCGGGGAGTGCGGGCCAGCGCGGTCCTGCTCGTGCTCGGAGCGCTCGGACTCGTCTTTCTCGGACTCCTAACTTGGGGTCTCTTCGTATCGGTCGTTGCGGGCCTTCTCGGCGGAATGGTGATCGGATGGTCCACCGGCTACTACACTTCCGACGAACATCGCCCGACCCGGGGCATCGCGGACCGCGCGCGCACGGGGGCCGCCACGCTCATCATTGAGGGCCTGGCGGTCGGCATGCTCTCCTCCGCAATCCCGGTGACAGCAATCGTGACAGCGATCCTCGTAGCCTTCGGGGCACCGGGTGGGTTCGACGACCCGTCCATTGGCCTCTACGGGGTCGGTCTGGCCGCCGTGGGAATGCTCTCCACCCTCGGGATCACCCTCGCTACGGATGCCTACGGCCCCATCGCGGACAATGCCGGAGGGAATGCCGAGATGGCCGGCTTGCCGGCGGAGGTGCGCGAGAGGACGGATGCCCTCGATAGGCTCGGCAACACGACTGCGGCGATGGGTAAGGGGTTTGCCATCGGCTCGGCGGCGCTGACCGCCCTCGCCCTCATTGCCACCTATCTCATGAGTGCGGAGTTCTGGGCGCAGCAGATGGGGCAGGAGCTGGACACCGGAGCGGCGCTCCGGCTGGATCAGCCTCTCGTCCTGGCCGGGCTTTTCCTCGGGGCAATGCTCGCCTTTGTTTTCTGTGCCCTCACCATGAAGGCGGTCGGGCGGGCGGCATTCGCCATGGTTGAGGAGGTCCGCCGTCAATTCCGGGAAGACCCCGGGATTCTTGAGGGTACCGCGGAGCCAGACTATGACCGATGCGTGGGCATCTCCACGCGGGCCGCCCAACGCCAGATGGTCGGGCCGGCTCTTCTGGCGGTGGGCGTGCCCCCCGCGGTGGGCCTCATTCTTGGGGTGCCGGGCGTACTCGGTCTTCTCGTCGGCGGACTGACCTGCGGTTTTGCTCTCGCCTGTCTGCTCAACAATGCCGGAGGTGCTTGGGATAATGCCAAGAAAGCGATCGAAAAAGAGAGAGTGACCTACGAGGAGGAAACGGATCCGGCCCACGAGCACCCGCTGACCGGAAAGTCTTCGCCCTCCCACCGGGCAGGGGTCGTCGGTGATACGGTGGGCGATCCTTTCAAGGATACCAGTGGCCCTTCCCTCAATATTCTCCTGAAGCTGATGAGCATGGTCAGCATCGTCTTCACCCCCCTCGTGGTGAAGGTCAGTCCGCTGATCCAGGGATGGCTGGGGATCCACTGAGAAGGCGGGAAGGATCGTGGAGGGATCGCCGGAACCAAAGATGGAATCGAATCCGATTCGCTCATCGTAGCCGGAGCCCTCTGCGGTCTAGGGCTAAATATTACCCGTCCTTATCCCGGTTCTTGGTATTTCGCAGGAGGGGGGAGAACGGCCGGAGGGATTCGGATCCTTTTTCGGGATTCGGAGGGGGGCCACGATAACGTAGATTCTCCCGCGGGAGAGGCTCCCTCTCCCGTAAGCAATGTCCGGTGGGCGAGCCGGGCCGGACTTCGGGAATGGTGTATTGTCCAGGCGATCAAAAGGGACGGGGAAGCCTTGCTGGGATCCGGGAAAAGACGGGGTGTCCACACAAAGCAAAGAGGGGTCTCCGGGCATCACCCTTCCGTTGAGGAGGAGAGCGCTGGAGGGCGGTAGTCGCAACGCGGAGGAAAGAGAGGGGACAAACCTTGGAGTCCGGATTGGTTCCAATGCCTCCGGAACAAATGGGTGTCCGTGATTCCCCGTGGTTTTCTCGGTTTCCCCCTCTTCTCCGCATGCTCTTCGGAGAAGAGGGGTGTCTGCATGACTCCGCTTCCTTCGCCGTGCCCTGCCGGGTTGTGGGGCGGTTTGGTGGAGGGTCCCTTGGGATGGGTGTCCGTAAGTGGGTACTGGAGGGCGGTGGTCGCAACGCGGAGGAAAAAGAGGGGACAAACCTCGGAGTCCGGATTGGTTCCAATGCCTCCGGAACAAATGGGTGTCCGTGATTCCCCGCGGTTTTCTCGGCTTCCCCCTCTTCTCCGCATGCTCTTCGGAGAAGAGGGGTGTCTGCATGACTCCGCACCCTTCGCCGTGCCCTGCCGGGTTGTGGGGCGGTGTGGTGGAGGGGCCGCCTGGGATGGGTGTCCGTAAGTGGGTACAATTTTGTGGGCATCCTCTGCACGCACCCCGGGCCGATTCGGCGGATGGGGCGCATGGGTTGGCTGTCCGTCATTGGGCAGGTTGTGTGGGTGTCCGCCTGAGTGGAAAGCCAGTCCCCCGAAGGTGGTTCGTCCGCGTGGCCGGAGGGGGCGGGGGAGGCCTTGCCGGGTGTCGGGGTTGGGGATGGGAGAAGATAATGGGTGTCTGCAATCGGGGCTTCTCACCGATGGGGTGGCGGAGAATCGGATTGCGGGCCGGGCGGAGCCGGGTAACAGGAAGGTATGGGTGCATTGACGTTTCAGGTGCGAGCGGAGGCGGAGAGCGCGACGCGGACGCGGGCGGAGGCGCGCCAGTTCGCGTTGGTGATCGACGAGCCTCCGGCCCTCGGGGGCACGGACGCGGGGGCAAATCCGGTGGAGTACGTGCTCGCGGCGTTCGGGGGTTGCCTGAACGTGATGGGTCACCTCATTGCGAAGGAGAAGGGGATGGAGCTCCGCGGCCTGCGGATCCACTTGGAGGGGGATCTCGACCCGGACCGTCTGTTCGGTCGTCCCACCGAAGAGCGGGCTGGTTATTCGGCGATCCGGGTACGGCTGGAAGCGGACACGGAGGCAGAGGCGTCGCTGCTGGAGGAGTGGCGAAGGGAGGTCTGCGAGCGGTGCCCGGTCTGCGACAATCTCAAGCACCCGACCCCGGTGGAGGTGGTCGTGGAACGCTCGGCCTCCGGTACGGTTGCCTGAGGCTGGCCGCGCGGGGTTGCCGCCCCCGGCTCAGATCAGGGCGCGCCGGACCCGGGCGGAGACCCATTCGCTGAGGAGGACGGTGGCGAGGATGAGCAGGAGGATCAGGGTGACCTGGGGCCAGGCGAGCACGTTGAGGGAGGCCTGCAGTTTCAGTCCGATCCCCCCGGCCCCGACCAACCCGAGCACGGTGCTTTCGCGGATGTTGATGTCCCACCGGAAGACGGAGATGCTCCAGAAGGCGGGAAGGACCTGGGGCACGATCCCGTAGGTGAGGACTTGGGCGCCGCTGGCCCCCGTCGCGCGGACCGCTTCGACTTGGCTTTGCTCGACCTCCTCAATGGCCTCGTAGAGAAGCTTGCCGACGAAGCCGATGGAGCGCAGGGCAATGGCGACGATCCCGGCGAGGAGGCCGGGCCCGATCATGGCGACAAGGAGGAGCGCCCAGATGAGGGAGTTGATGGAGCGGGAGGCGACGATGAGGAAGAGGGCGACCGGCCGGAGGAAGTGGCGGGAAGGGGTGGTGTTGCGTGCGGCGAGGAGGGCGACGGGGATGGCGAGGAGGACCCCGCCGATCGTGCCGAGGGTGGCGATGTTGATGGTGTCCCAGAGCGGACCGAGGAGCTCCGGCAGGTAGGACCAGCGGGGCGGCAGCATGCGGCTGCCGATGTCCGCGGCCTGGCGGGGGGCATCGGCCACGAAGATCCACATCGTGTCCGCGGTCATCACCCGCCAGCAGAAGACGCAGAGGGCGACCAGCGCGAGCCAGCCCAACCAGAGGAGGAGGCGCAGTCGGGCGCTGCGGTGGGTCCAGGTGCGGGGGCCAGCGTGGGCCGGTGCGGTCTCCGGATTCACTGCAGGAACTTCCTGAGGTAGCTCGAGCTGTACTCGACCACCAGGACGATCCCGATGATCAGCAGGAGGATGGCGCCCGCGCTGTCGTATTCGTAGCGATCGATGGCCGTGTTGAGCGTCGCCCCGATCCCCCCGGCCCCGACGATTCCGATCACCGCGCTTTCGCGGAAGTTGATGTCCAGCCGGTAGAGGCTCAGTCCGATCAACCTCGGCAGGACTTGGGGCTGGACGGCGTAGTGGACCACTTGCCACCAAGAAGCGCCCGTGGCACGGATGGCTTCCGTCTGGGCCTCGTCGATTTCCTCGATATCGTCCGCGAGGAGCTTGGAGAGGAAGCCAACGCTCCCGAAGACGAGGGTGAGGAAACCGGCAAAGGGGCCGAAGCCGAACATCGCGACCATGAAGATGGCCACGATGATTTCCTGGAGGGCCCGGCTGACCGCGATCACGAAGCGGCAGGCGAGATAGACCGGGCGGCTGACGAGGTTCCGGGCGGCCCCGATGCCGATCGGCACGGAGAGGGCGATCCCGGCCACCGTGGCTGTCACTGTCATGGTGAGGCTCTCCACCAGGCCTTTCTGGATGTCGTTCCACCGGCTGGTGAAGTCCGGCTGGAGGAAGCCGAGAACGAAGCGCTGGCCCCGCTCCAGTCCTTCCCAGACCCGGAGCCAGTCGACGTGGACCGAGCCCAGCGCGAGCAGGAGGTAGAGAACGATGCCGACTTGGAGTACCCGCCGCCAGCGGGGGTCCCGCACCAGGGTCGGCGGGCGCTTCCAAGGACGGACCGGCGAGGTCATCGGCCGGCGATTTCCTTGAGGCGCCGCTGCGCGTCCGCCTCGGAGTCCGCTGCCTCCTCGTCCTCCTGCCGCATCGATTTCCAGTCCTCCTCCCCGTAGATGCCGGTGAGGGCCTTCTCCGTCAGCGCGGTGGGTGCATCGTCGAAAACGATCTCCCCCGCGCGCAGGCCGACGATGCGGTGCATGAACTGCTGGGCGAGGGGGACATCATGGAGGTTGACGATCGCGGGCAAGTGGCGTTCCGCGCAGATTTCGGTGAGCAAGCGCATGATTTGGCGGGAAGTGCGCGGGTCGAGGCTGGCCGTCGGCTCGTCCACGAGGAGAAGTTCCGGCTCCTGGGAGAGAGCCCGGGCGATTCCCACCCGCTGGCGCTGCCCCCCGGAGAGAGCGTCCGCCCGCTGGTTCGCCCGGTCCCCGAGACCGACCCGGTCGAGGAGGTGGTAGGCCCGGTCGATATCGGTCTGGGGGAAGCGGCGGAGATAGGTGCGCCAGAAGGGGAGGTAGCCAAGGCGCCCGGAGAGAACGTTCTCCATCACCGTGAGCCTCTCCACGAGGGAGTACTCCTGGAAGATCATCCCGATACGCCGACGGTGGCGCCGCAGTTCGCCGGTGGACAGGCCGGTCAGGTCGCGACCCTCGAGGAGAACCGAGCCGTCCGTTGGTTCCACGAGGCGGTTGATACACCGCAGGAGGGTGGACTTCCCCGCGCCGGACGGGCCGATCAGGCCCAGCAGCTGGCCTTCGGGCACCGACAGGGAGACCGACCGGAGGGCCTCGTGGCCCGTCGGGTAAGTCTTGGAGAGGGAACGGATCTCGAGCACGGCAACGGTGCGGCAAGGGGAAAAAAAGCGGGCGGCCGAAGCCGCCCGCAACTGGCAATCATCGGTGGCCGAACAACCGCTCAGCGGCAGTTGTACTCGACGCCGTTGGCCTGATCAATCGTGCGGATTACTGCCCAGTCCTCCTGGAAGGTGATCGGGATGAACTGGTCCTCACCGTTCCGGCCGAATTCCTCGGCGAGCTTCGTACCCGTCCAGTCGTAGGAGAAGAAGGCCTCCCGGATCTTGTCCTGCAGCTCGGGGTGCAGGTTGTGGACCAACCCGTACCCGGTGGTGGGGAAGGTGTCGGAGGTGTAGAGGACCTCGAGCTGGTCGGCGGTGACGACCCCGCGCTCGATCATGCGGCCCTTGACGGAGTTGGCGATCGTGGCCACCTCGTAGTCCTGGTTGGCGACGCCGAGGATGGAGTTGTCGTGCTTGCCGGAGAACTGGGTCTCGTAGTCCTCCCCGGATACCATGCCGAACTCGGCGGCCATGAGGGCGGTGGGGGCCTTGAACCCGCTGTTGGAGGTTTCCGAGGTGTGGGTGAGGGTCCGCCCGCGGATATCCTCGACCGAGCGCACCGGGGAGCCCGGATAGGTGATCACCTCCATCTCGTAGCCGAAGGAGCCGTCGTTCCCCGCCATCATGGCAAACGGCCGGAAGCCGGCGCAGGCAACCGCGAGGGGATTGGAGCCGGTGTTGAATCCCGCCACATGCAACCGACCGGCCCGCATAGCCTCGATCTGGGCGGCGTTGGACTGCACGGGGAAGAACTGAACCCTCTTGCCGGTGACTTTCTCCATGTGGTCGAGGAACCCGGCCCAGACCTCCGCGTAGACGGCCGGGTCCTCGACGGGGGTGTAGGCGAAGACGAGGGTGGAGGGGTCGAGCCACTCAGACTCGTCCGTTGGGATGTCGGCAACGAGGTCGCCATCGTTGTCGACGTAGCGATCGCCGAGCCGGAACTCGGCCTGGGCCGGAAGGAGAGCGGCACCGAGGGCCGCCAGGGAGAAGGCGAGGAGAGGCTTCATAAGGAGAGGAGTTGAGGGTTGACTCGGATCCCGAGGATCCGGCGAGGACTGGAGGGGTCAACGCCCCCAATGTGACATTTTTGTCACGGAGCGTCGGAATGGTGGAGAAGATAGGGGGAGAGCAAAGCGGTCGGGAGCAACACGAGGCAAAGGAAGGACTCCGAATTTTCCTTGGAGGCGACGGACCCGGAAAGACCGCTGTTGATCGTGGATGTCGGGCTGGGTGGGAACTCCCGCCTTCGCTCGGTACTCAAGCCGGCGGAGAGAACAAACGCGCGGGGAGGATCGGGGCTCTTGGCCCTCGGGCCCAATGGCAGACACCCATTCCTTCCGCGATCCATCCCCTTCGGAGAATTACAGACACCCAATCACTCCCCGGCCCATCCCCTTCGCGGAAGCCGCAGAGGCCAGGTTCAACAAGCCGAGAGGCACGACCCCTGGGCCCTCCCTCCGGGACCCCAGCGGATTCATCCCCGAGCCTGCCCGCTTCGGCTCCCAGCCGAGGATCCTTTGCTGGGCGGGGGGGGGCGAAAGGTGTGCGAATCAATGGGTGTCCGCGATTTCACGACTCAATGGGTGTCGGCAATTTCCTCCCCAATTTCCAAGAACTTAGGAGTGCCCGCGATTCCGGTTCTCGTGCGCAACAAGTGGGTGTCTGCGACTCCCAATCCTCGAACCAATGGGTGTCTGCGGTTTCCTCCCGGGAGGTAGAGTCCTTGGGTTCCTTCTCCTCCGGTTGTCCAAAAGGTTCCCACCTGGGCTGTTGCTTCCACTTCTACGTCGAGCCTTTTTCGCCGCGCGGGGAGGGAAAGGGGCGAGAACAGATGGGTGTCCTCGATTTTTCTCGCAGGGAGGATCGGGGCTCTTGGCCCTCGGGCCCAATGGTGGACACCCATTCCTCCCGCGATCCATCCCCTTCGGAAAATCACAGACACCCAATTACTCCCCGGCCCATCCCCATCGCGGAAGTTGCAGGGGACAGGTTCAACAAGCCGAGAGGCACGATCCCTGAGCCCTCCCTTCGGGACCCTAGCGGATTCATCCCCGGACCTGCCCGCTTCGGCTCCCAGCCGAGGATCCTTTGCTGGGCGGGGGGGGCGAAAGGTGTTCGGATAAATGGGTGTCTGCGATTTCCGCTAGGCGAACCAATGGGTGTCTATAATTTCCTCCGCAATTTCCAAGAACTTAGGGGTGCCCGCGATCCCGGTTCTCGTGCGCAACAAGTGGGTGTCTGCGATTTTTCTGACTCTCGTCCAAGAAAAAATGGGTGTCTGCGATTTTTACTGCTCGGGCCCAATGGCAGACACCCAATTACTCCCCGACCCATCCCCATCGTAGAAGTTGCAGGGGACAGGTTTAACAAGCCGAGAGGCACGATCCCTGGGCCCTCCCTCCGGGACCCCAGCGGATTCATCCCCGGACCTGCCCGCTTCGGCTCCCAGCCGAGGATCCTTTGCTGGGCGGGGGGCGAAAGGTGTTCGCTGAATGGGTGTCTGCGATACCCTCTGCAGGTCTGGAAAAATGGCAGACACCCATGCATTTCGGCCCCATCCTTGGTGGGGAAGGATCCTCGGAAAGGATCAACCGCCCGGGAGGTAGGGTCCTTGGGTTTCTTTTCCTCCGGTTGTCCAAAAGGTCTCCTCCTGGCCCATTCCTTCCACTTCTACGCGGAGAATTCTTCGCTGTGCGGTGATTGAAAGAAGCGGAAACAGATGGGTGTCCTCGATTTTCTCCTCCTCCGGTTGTCCAGAGGGTACCCTCCTGGCCCGTCCCTTCCACTCCCACGCCGGGGATTCTTCGCCGCGCGGGGAGGGAAAGGGTCGGGAACAGGTGGGTGTCCCCGATTTTTCTGCGCGCTTGGATCCGTGATTCCTGTGGTGGGTGTCTGGGATCTTCTCCCAATCTTTCGGGAAGCGTGGCGCTTTCTCCGTTCTTGGAGGAGGCCCCCGTTCGCGGGGGAGGAGGCGAGTGCCCGGGGGGTGGGGCGCGGGTTGGCGGTGAGGGGTCGGTCCTCTCCGCGGGGTCGGGATGGGCGTGGGCGGAGGTCTGGGGGGCGAGGGTTGGCGGCTAAAGCTCGCAGGCCGTCGGTTGGACCGTGTCGGAGAAGGTGAAGAGGTCGACTTGCTCGGGCTGTTCGAGGAGCTGGCGGGCGGCGAGGTAGCCGGCGATGCTCCACGTCTGGTAGAGCCTTGCCTCTTTCCCGATGAGGCGTCCGCTGCGCCCGTCGTAGTACTCTGGCCATCCGTCGGCGGCGAGTCGCTCGCCCGCCCGCTCGACGGTTTCATGGAGGCCGGCGTCCTGACCGGTACGCAGGCAGGCAGCCGTGAAAATCCAGAGCAGGAAGGGCCAGTTCCCCCCATTGTGGTAGGACCACGGGCTGTTCTTCGGGTCGCTCCCGGTAAGGAGGAACCAGTCGTGCTTCTCCAGGGCGGGGTAGACGAGCTTGAGCGGCATTTCCCCGACGAGGAAGTCGCGCCGGTCGTGGAAGAGGCGGGTGATCTGGCCGGCCTCGGGCGCGGCGGCGAGCCCGCTGATCACCGCGAGGAAGTTGCCCTGGGCGAAGACGCGGAAGTCAATCCGGGACGGGCCGAGGTTGCCGAGAAAGTAGCCGGCCTCCCGCGGGAGCCATTCGAAGAGCCACTGCGGAATGGTGCTCGGGTAGATGTTGAAGCGGTTCGCCGCGTTTTCCCCGAACTCCTCGACATCGAAGCGGTAGATCCGGTTCAGGTCGGGGAGGTCCAACCAATAGAAGGTGCGCAGGTGGTAGACGAGCTGGCTCTGGCGGAGCCGGACGGAACGGATCAGCTCGTCGTTTCCGTCGATCCCGGGCGTGAGCAGGTTCTCGGCCGAGCGCAGGGCGAGGAAGAAGAGGGTCTGGATTTCCAGCGGGTGTCCGTAGACGCCCATGCGCCGGTCGATCATGAAGGCACCGTCGGGGACGAGGAGGGTGGGTGTCAGCTCGTGGCCCGGGGTGAGGACGAATTGGAGGATCAGCCGAATGGTCTCCTGGATCGGGGCCGTCTGGGCGAAATGCTCGTCCCCGCTGGCCTTGGTGTAGGCGTGGAGGACGTAGAGCCACCAGAAGGCGGAGTCCATCGGGGTGACCCTGCCAATGGCGCGGTTGCCGTAGTCGGGGACGATCTGCTCGCGCCCATTCTGTCCCTCGAGCAGCTTGAAACTGGCCGGGAGCATGCCGCGGGCGGCGTGGAAGCAGTCGAAGTGCTGCTCCTTGCTCTGGAGGGTCGCACTCGTGCGGAGGAAGGAGCGGACGATGCTGTGCTCTCCGCGGAGGAGGAGGGCCACCGCGGAGACCGCGAAGTCCCGCATGAAGACTTCGTCGTAGTTGAGGGCCGGGCCGTCGCCGTCCGGAGGATTGGCCGCGACGGTCCCGATGGGTTCCTCGTTCCGGCGAACGAGGGCCTCCTCCATGCGCTCCCAGGCCTCCGACTCGACCGAAGCCATCAAATGGAGAAATCCGGCCCGCTGTTCTTGGCGCCGGTCGTGCTGCCCGGCTCTTCCCCGCGGACCTCCCGGGCTTCCTGCCAGAGCCGGAAGCCCCCGACAAAGGCGTTCTGGTTGCCGCCCATGATCCACTGCTCCGGCAGTTCGCCGAGGTGCTTGGCGTTGCCGCCGCCCAGCACGATGTAGTCGGCCTGCAGGCCGGTTTGCAGGATCTCGATGATGGCGCGGGCGTGCTTGCGCCACTTTTTCTTGCCCATGCGGTCGTAGCCGGCCTGGCCGGCGTAGTCCTCGTAGGTGCGTTCCTTCCGGTAGGGCAGGTGGCCCAACTCGAGCGGCTGCAGGTGGCCCTCTACGATGAGGGCGGAGCCGAGGCCGGTGCCGAAGCCGAGGAAGAGCATCCGCCCTCCCTGGTAGGACCCGAGCGCCTGCATGGCAGCGTCGTTGACGACGCGCGTGGGCACACCGAAGGCCTTGGTGAAGTCGTAGTCCTTCCAGCCGGGCCCGAGATTCCATGGGTCCACGGCGGGCTTGTTGTCGCGGACGGGTCCCGGGTAGCCGATGGAGACGGCGTCGAAGGACCAGCCTTCGAGGATTCCGCGGATGCCTTCCATCATGGCGTCCGGGGTCATCTCATGACCGGAGGCAAAGCGGCGGCGTTCAGAGGGCTCGTGCCCGGAGAGGAGGATCTTTACATGGGTGCCTCCGATGTCGACGGCAAGGATGTTCATGGGGTAGCGATTGGGTGGGGCTCAGGGGGGCTCCCCGGGTCCTCGACGAGGAACCAAGGCTGGTTCCAGCTCTGCAGGACCTGCCGGCCGCGTTCGTGGCCCAGCACGGAGAGGGAGGTGGTGGAGAGGAGGAGGGACTGGGCGGTTTCCGGTGGGAGGCCGAGCCAGACGGTGGCAAGGATGCGCAGATAGTGCCCGTGGGCGAAAACGGCGACCCTTCCGCCGGCCGGGGTGATCCGCTCAAGGGCGCGGGCGGCCCGGCCGGCGACATCGGCGGGGGTTTCCCGGAGGAGGGGGCTGCCTTTCCAGATCGTCCACTCCGGATCGCCCAGCTCCTCGCGGATTTGCGCGGTGGTCCGCCCCTCGATGCCGCCGTAGTCCCACTCCTGCAAGTCCTCGTCGAGAATCGGCTGGGCATGAATCCCGGAGAGTTCGCAGGTCTCGCGGGCCCTCTCGAGGGGGCTGGAGAAGACCGCGTCGAAGGACTCGCTGCGCAGGCGCCGCCCGAGGAGGCGGGCGTGCTCGCGGCCCTGTTCGGTGAGGGGGAGGTCGGTGCGGCCGGTGTGCTGGCCGCTCAGGCTCCAGGCGGTCTCGCCGTGCCGGATCAGCCAGATCTCGCGGTTGGTGGTAGGCGCGGTGCTCATGCGTCCTCGGCGCCCGGCTCGTGCCAGCGCATGCCCTTGCGAAGGAGGTGGTCGGCCTCCGCGGGTCCCCAGGTGCCCTGCTCGTAGTAGTGCACGGGGGTCGGCTTGTTGAGGATGGGGTCAACGGCGATCCACGCGGCCTCGACCCCGTCCTGCCGGGCGAAGAGGGTGGAGTCGCCGCACATGGCGTCCCCGAGAAGCCGGTCGTAGGGCTCGAGGCGATCGGAGGCGTTCTCGGAGACCCGCAGTTCCTGCTGTTCGCCCTCCATCCCGCTGCCGGGGCTCTTGGCCCGGGCGCCGGTGGCGATGATGATCTCGGGGCTGAGGCGGAAGCGGAAGTAGTTGCCCTCGCCCTGCGGGATCTCGTGGAAGATCTGCCGGGGCGGACGCTTCAGGTGTACGAGGATCTCAGTGACGGTCTTCGGCATGCACTTGCCCGCGCGGATGTAGAAGGGCACGCCGGCCCAGCGCCAGTTGTCCACGTGCATTTTCACCGCGGCGAAGGTTTCCGTCTGCGATTCCGGATCCACGCCTTCCTCGCCCCGGTAGCCGACAAACTGGCCGCGGACGACCTCGTCGGTGCGGAGGGGCCGCATGGAGCGGAAGACCTTGATGCGCTCGTCGCGCACGGAGCGGCTGGAGGCGTCCACGGGAGGCTCCATGGCGAGGAGGCCGACGAGTTGGGTCATGTGGTTCTGGATGACGTCGCGGATCGCCCCGGTATTCTCGTAGAAGGCCCCGCGCCCGCTCACTCCGAACTCCTCGGCCATGGTGATCTGCACCCAGTCGATATGGTCGCGGTTCCAGATGGGCTCGAGGAAGGAGTTCGCGAAGCGGAAGTAGAGCAGGTTCTGGACGGGCTCCTTCCCGAGGTAGTGGTCGATCCGGAAGATGTTCTCCTCGGGAAAGACCGATTGGAGGGTGCGGTTGAGCTCCCGGGCGCTTGCCAGGTCATGGCCGAAGGGCTTCTCCACGACGACGCGGGCGTTGTCCGCACAGCCGGAAGCCCCGAGCTGCTCGACGACGGTCTCGAAGAGTACGGGCGGGATGGCGAGGTAGTGGGTCGGCCGCTTGGCCCCGTCCAGTTGCTTGCGAAGCTCCTGGAAGGTGGCCGCGTCGGCGTAGTCGCCATCCACGTAGCGGAGGAGCGACTTCAGCTTGGCGAAGGCTTGGTCGTCCACCCCGCCCCCGTGCTTCTCGAGGCTTTCCCGGGCGCGCTCGACGAGGTCGTCGAGGCCCCACCCGGCCTTGGCCACGCCGATGACCGGTACCTCAAGGGCACCGCGCTGGATCATCGCTTGGAGGGAGGGGAAGATCTTCTTGTAGGCGAGGTCACCGGTGGCCCCGAAGAAGACGAGGGCATCCGAGTGCGGTTGATTCTGGAGCATGGTGGATCTCCTGGGTTGGGCCGGTGGGCGAGAGTGGTGGAGCGGTGGGGAGGAAGGGCGCTCAGCCCTTCTTCTCGAGGTGACCGCCGAACTCGTAGCGCATCGCCGAGAGGAGCTTGTCCCCGTACTCGGCCTCGCCGCGGGAGGAGAACCGATCGTAGAGGGCGGCACTCAGCACGGTGGCGGGGACGCCTTCCTCGATGGCGGCCTGGAGCGTCCAGCGACCCTCGCCGGAGTCGGAGACCCGGCCACTGAAGTTGGAGAGGTCGTGATCTTCGTAGAGGGCCTCGGCGGTGAGGTCGAGCAGCCAGGACCCGATCACGGAACCGCGCCGCCAGACCTCGGCGACGTCGGCGAGATTCAGTTCGTACTGGTAGTACTCGGGATCGCGCAGGGGAGTCGTCTCCGCGTCGATCTCCTGCTGCCGCTTCCCGATATCGGCGTGCTTGAGGATGTTCAGGCCCTCGGCGTAGGCGGCCATGATCCCGTACTCGATGCCGTTGTGGACCATCTTCACGAAGTGGCCGGCGCCGCTCGGGCCGCAGTGCAGGTAGCCGTGCTCGGCCGTGCCCTCCCCCTTGCGCCCGGGAGTCTGCGGGGCGGATTCCACGGCGGGCGCGAGGGTGGCGAAGATCGGATCGAGGTGCTCGACCGTTTCCTTCTCCCCACCAATCATCATGCAGTACCCGCGCTCGAGGCCATGGGTGCCCCCGCTGGTGCCGCAGTCCACGTAGTGGATGCCGTGCTCCTTGAGGGAGGCGGAGCGCTTCACATCGTCGCGGTAGAAGGAGTTGCCTCCGTCGATGACGATGTCGCCCTCGCTGAGGTGGGGGCGGAGGCTCTCGAGGGTCTCGTCCACGAGGGCGGCCGGCACCATGAGCATGGCGGCGCGGGGGAGCTCAAGTTTGGAGGCGAACTCCTCGAGGGAGGAGGAGCCGACGGCGCCCTCGCCTTCCAGTTCCTTCACCACTTCCGGCGAAATGTCGTAAACGACACACTCGTGCCCGGCGCGGAGCAGCCGACGAACCATGTTGGCGCCCATGCGCCCGAGACCAATCATTCCTAATTGCATTACGAATCCTTTCGATGAGGGTTGAAGGGTTGGAAGAGGAGGGTGAGTTTTGACGCTGGTGGGGACGAAATGTCCACGTTATTCCTCCCCACGGGCGGCGAAGGTGTAAAAAGGGGCCGCCGCAAAAAAGGCGTTTTCCTCGTGGGCCCGGAGTTGGGCCTGCACCCATTCCTCCCCGTCGGAGGGCTGGAGGAGGCCGAGGGAGGGGATCAGCCGGGCGAAGCTGCGCACGCTGGAGAGCCAGAAGTCGGCGCGGCCGGCCTCCGACAGGACGTAGCCGCGGTGATGCTCCGGGAAAAAGCCGGCCGCACGGAGGAGGAGGGGAATGCGCTGGCAGACATCGGGCTGGTGGACGATGCCCGCGTAGAGCTGCCGCACAAGGTCCCGTCCGCGTACAGGATCGGGGAATCCGAACACGGTGGAGCCGTGGTCCGCCTCGAACACGATGACTTGCCCGCCCGGCCGCAGCACGCGGCGGGCCTCGCGGAGGAGGGTCGCGGGATCCTCCACATGGCTGAGGAGGGTGTGCAGGATGACGAGGTCCTGGGAGCCCTCCGCGAGGGGCAGATGCTCGCCCGGCGCGCCTACCCACTGGACACGCGCCTCCGGATCGAGCGCCCGCGCCCGCTCGAGGAAGCGCTCGCTACGGTCCACGCCCACCACCGTCGAGCCGGGGGCGAGATGGCCAGCGAGGCGGCGGGCGACGACGCCGGTCCCGCAGCCGAGGTCGACCGCCGCGAGGGGGCGCTCCGCTGGGACCCACTCGAGGTAGTCGGCGATCATCCCGGCAAAGGCGGAGTGCCCGCCGCGCTCCTCGAGCCGCGTACAGAGGGCGTCGACGATTTCCTCGGCCTGGGAGTCGGGGGAGAGGTAGGGATCCATCCCGGGGAAGCTGCCTCCGACCCGGCCGGGAAGGCAATGCGCACCTCGCCGGCCGGGCCCGAATTTCCTCGCCCGCCCTGTCCACGAGGCTTGTCTGGGGGAGTCGTGTCCGGGTTTGCCGTCATTGTCCTCAACTGGAATGAGCCTGCGGCCACCGTTCGCTGCGTGGAGAGTCTCCTCGGTCAACTCGGTCCCACCGATGAGTGCACGGTGATCGACAACGGCTCCGAGGACGATTCGCGGGCCCAGCTCGCGGCGCGTTGTCCGCAGGCTCGCCGGTTCGCCACCGGGTCCAACCTCGGGTATGCGGGAGGGAATAACGTGGGGTTGCGGGACGCCCTCGCGCGCGGGAGGGAGGAGATCCTCCTGCTCAACAACGACACGGTCCTGCGGGCGGGCTGCTTGGCTGCCCTTCGCGGGGAACTGGCGAATGCCCCCCGGGCCGCGGCAGTCAGTCCAGTGGTCGACTTCGCCGGGCGCCCCGGGGAAGTGTACGCGGCGGGCGGCCGCTACCACTGGTCGGGCTACCCGGTCCTTCTCCGGAAGCGGCCGGAGCGGGCGGCTTCCGTGCCCTGGTTGAACGGTTGCGCGATTCTCTTTCGGGCGGAAGCCCTCGCGGAGGTGGGTGTTTTCGATGAGCGCTTTTTTCTTCTCTTCGAGGATACAGAGTGGGGCGAGCGGGCGGCTCGGGCGGGTTGGGATCTCCGGGTGGTGCCGGCGGCCCGCCTTTTGCACGAGGGTTCCCGGTCCTTCGGTTCGACGCGCACTCCCCTGTACCAGTACTACTACACGCGCAACCATTGGCTGTGGGCCCGCGAGTCCCTCCCGGTCGCTCGCCGTTGGCGACGACGGTACGGTTTCCACTACCGGACCCGCAAGGCGCTGCACCGGGCGAGGCAGTCTCAGGGGAGCGAGACCCTGCTCCGGGCGATCCGGCAGGGGTGGGAGGATGCCCGGGAGGGGCGCTGGGGCCGGCGCGAGGAGGGTCGCTCGTGGTAAGGGAGCCGGAGAACGAGAGAGGGCCGGACGAAACGGCCGGTGGATTCGTGGAGCATCGGCCCCGCCCGGAGCGCTACGGCTTGCCCCGGGTCCGTCCGGGCGAGGCTCCCGCCCTGATCCTTGAGGGGGTTCCGCACAGCGCACGCGTGCTGGATGTCGGATGCGGGAGCGGAGAGATCGGGGTCCTGCTGCGGGAAATCAAGCAGTGCTCGGTGGTCGGGGTGGAACCGCAGCCGGAGCGGGTCGCCGCCGCCCGGCAACGGGGCCTCGAGGTCCACGAGGGGGTGCTCGATGAACGCCGGGCCGACGAGTTGGGAGCGTCCTTCGATGCAGTCTTGCTGGTGGATGTCCTCGAACACCTGGCCGATCCGGCCGCCCTGCTGGAGAGGGTCTCCCGAGTCCTCGCACCGGATGCCGCCCTGCACCTCTCTGTCCCCAATGTCGCCCACTGGACCGTCCGGGCGAATCTGCTGCGCGGCCGTTTTCGCTACGCCGAAAAGGGCCTCATGGATGCCACCCACCTTCGCTGGTTCACCCGCGAGACCCTTCGCGAGCTGCTCGCCCGCACCGGGTACCAACCGGTCGCCGAATGCGCTTCGGCCGGTGGCTGGCTGCCCGCGTACCGCCACCTGCCCTGGCGAGTCCTCCCTTCCGGAATGCGGCGCCGGACCGTTCGCTGCCTCAGCCAGTTCTGGCCCACCCTCTTTGGGGCCCAGTTTGTGGTCCGGGCGGTCCGCCTGCGGGGCGAACCCTGAACCAATGGCCCCTCCGGTGCAGCCTCGAGAGCGGACGGCCCGGATCGCCGTGGTCACGGATCACGGGTTCTGGAAGCCCGCGAAGGGATCCGAACAGCGGATCGCCGCCCTTCTCGACTATCTCCTGCAGCAGGGGTTCCCGCTCTCCGTCCTGCGCAGCCGACCTCTCCCCCGCTCGGCCGACGCCGTCGCTTTGCAAGAGTGGAGGGAGCGGCTCGTCCTTCGCGTGCCGTCTCCAAGCCTGCGCTGGTGGTGGACCCTCCGCGGACCCCGTCGACGCCACCTCTCGGCCGTCCCCGCCCTGCGAAGGGAGGCCGCGGCGGCCGGCGCCGCCTGGGTGAGGCACTGCCTCCAGCGGGAGCCGCCGACCGCGGTGATCGTGGAATTCCTTCGCCTGGCCTACACCCTCACCGGGACGCCCACCGCCGCGGAGGGCGGCCCCCGGCGAATTCTGGACACCCACGATCCGGTCCACCTGCGCGCGCAGCGTTACGAGGCCGCCGGCCAGCGCGTTCCCCTTTCCCTTTCTCGCGAGGAAGAGGCGAGCGTGCTCGCGGGCTTTGATGCGCTCCTCGCCATCCAGGAGGAGGATGCCCGCCTCTTCCAATCGCTCGTTCCCGCCACCACCGTGCTCACCGTACCCCACGGCCTGAACGTCCCGGAACCCGATCCGCGGCCACGACCACAGGAGGACGGATCTCTCCGCGCCGGCTTTCTCGGAGCGGGCGATGTCGCCAACGAAAGGGCCGTGCGCTGGTGGGCCGAGAAGGTCGAACCGTTTCTCGGGGGAAGGGTCACCCTGGTGGTCGCCGGTTCGGTCTGCGACCGCCTCGCGGATCTCAAAGATCGGCCGGGGATCGAACTCCGCGGCCGGGTGTCGACTCCCGCTGCCCTTTGGCAGGAGGTCGACCTGGCCGTGAATCCGGTGTTCTTCGGCACGGGTCTGAAGATCAAGAATGTCGAGGCGCTCGCCGCCGGGCTTCCCCTCGTGACCACGGAGGTGGGACTGGAGGGAATGCGCGAGGCGGAGGGTGCGGGAGTCGTACGGGCGGACACCGCCGAGGAATGGAGCGCCGCCCTCCTCACCCTCGCCGCACGGCCCGCTGAACGGCTCGCCCGCGGGTGTCAGGGCCGGGATTGGGCACGAAGCCGCTTCTCCCCCGAGGTCGCTTTTGCTCCTCTCCTCCAGTTCCTCCGGTCCCGTCCTCCGCATCCCGCCCCCTGAGCCCGGCGGGGCGCATCCGGAGCCACCGCCACCGCCGCGCCTTCCCCGGGCGGTGGCCCGCGTTTCCCGACCTCCAATGCGCCCCGCGCGGCTGCAGAAATCTCCGCGCCATTCGCGGACACCCAAGTTCGCCGAACACAAAACGCCCAGCCGGAGCCCGCCAACCGGACGGGATCCGCGGACACCCATCCGCCAGAAATCCGGAGTTCGCAGACACCCATAATCTTGGCCGTCCCCGAAAAGCCTCGGAATTTGCGTGGAAAAATTGCGGACAGCCATATTTCTCGGAGAAGGAAGCCCGCGGGAGATTTTTCCGACACCCCGACGTCGAGAAAACAAAAGCGATCCTTTAGAAGCCCTCCTCATCTCTCCCCGCCGGGCAGCGCTCCCCGTTCCCCGGGGTACGATCCCTCCGGAGAGAGGGCTGCGGAGGAGGGGGAGTCTTTGGATGCACTGGGCCAGAGGAGTCGATTCCCGGGGTAAAGGCGGAAGGGGAGGAAAAGAAAATGGGTGTCCGCAAATGCCCGTCATTTCCTCTGGCTTTGTCTTTCGATGGGTGTCCGCAAAGGCCGATCGGACCGGATTGGGGAGGAGGAGGTCCGCGCCATCCGTGGACACCCATTTGCCAGAAATCCGCGGGCACCCAAGAGTTCGCAGACACCCACAATCTTGGCCGTCCCCGAAAAGCCTCGGAATCCGCGTGGAAAATTGCGGACAGCCATATTTCTCGGAGAAGGAAGCCCGCGGGAGATTTTTCCGGCACCTCAACGTCGAGAAAACAAAAGCGATCCCTTAGTAGCCCTGCCCATATCTCCTCGCCGGGCAGCGCTCCCCTCTCCCCGGCCTGGAATCCCTCCCGGGAGGAGGGGGAGTCTTTGGATGCACTGGGCCAGAGGAGTCGATTCCCCCGGCGAACGCGGAAGGGGAGGAGGAGGAAATGGGTGTCTGCAAATGCCCCGCAATTTCCCCTGGCTTTGTCTTTCGATGGGTGTCTGCAAAGGTCGATCGGGCCGGATTGGGGAGGAGGAGGTCCGCGCCATCCGCGGACACCCAAGTTCGCTGAAGGCAAAACACCCGACCGGCGCCCGGCAACCGGAGGGAATCCGCGGGAGTCCGCAGACACCCATAAATCCGTGCGCCATCCGCGGGCACCCAAGAGTTCGCAGACACCCACAATCCCGGCCGTCCCCCGAAAGCCTCGGAATCCGCGTGGAAAAACTGCGGACCCCCCTATTTTTCGCAGAAGGAATCCGCGGAAGTGGCAAATCCGCAACCCCCCGACCCGGGAACGGGGAAGCCTCTTGCGCAACGACGTACCGCACCCTGGGGTTGCAGCGTCCTGAAAATACAGAAGGACCGCGTCCGAGGTACCCAGGTATCTTTCCATTTCCTCCCCCCGGCTCGCCGAATCATGGAGGGAGATCACCTGTGGAGGTGCCCCACCGCGAACGGGTCCCCGAGCGAGGGGTGGCAGAAGCGAGGAGAAGGAGGGGTGTCCGCCCTTTTTCCGCGAGGTCTCCCGGCCTCATGCTTTTCATGGGCGTCCGCAGGAGTCACCGTTGGCGGCTTCCCGGGAGGAGGGGAAGGAGCGGAGGAAGCGGGTCCAATAATCGCGGAAACAGGGGGAGGAGAGAGCAAAGCGTTGCTCGAAGGACGAGTACCAGTTGAGGGCCAAGGGGGAAGGTGGCGGGCATCCCTGGCGGCACCATTCCTCGGCTTGGGCGGACTGGCTCCACCAGATCCCGAGGTGGCGTGCCTCTGCGAAGAGGGTGGCCGCTTCCGGGCGGACCGCGAAGGTGCGGGGATCGGCGACGATGCGGAAGGGGTGTTTACCGGCCCGGCACTCGGCGAGGCCGGTGGCGTGGGGCGTGGCGAAGAAGACGGCCGCGTAGCGCGCGGCATCGACGGCGAGGACGTCCCGCTGGCCGCGTTCGAGGTGGACCTCGTTGGGCAAGGGGGGGAGGAGCGGATCCTCGGTGCGGTTCTTCGGGTGAAGCCGAACCGTCAGGGACCATCCGTGGGAAAGAAGGGGGGCGAGAAGATCGAGGCTGTGGGCGGCGGCTTGGCGTTGCCGGTCGAAGGGTGGGCTGGCGAGGGCCGCCTCCCCCTCGTGGTAGAGGAAGGGCAACAGGAGCAGGGCCTTCCCGGCTGTCCCGGGAGGAAGGCCGCCTGACCTCAGGCGGCGCGCGCGCCGAGCCTCGCGGGAGAGTTTGGGGGAGGGGAGGGGCTGGTCCGTCGGCAGGGAACCTTCGCCCCAGGTCCAGAACCGGGCGGCCACCCGTCGTTCCGCGCGTTCCCACCAGTTCGGGTCGGCGGTGCCGTACCCGCCACCGTGTTGGACGATGTGAATGGGTTTTTTCTGCTCGTGGAGCACGGCCCAGAGGACCGCGATGGCCGGCTTGCGCTGGAATTCGGTGCCCGCGACCAGGCCGCACAGTCCCGCGGCGAGGGTCCGTGCCCGCGCTGCTTCGCGGGGCAGGGCCTCGACGAGGTAGCTGGGGAGAACGAGGGCGAGATAGGCGAGCAGGGCAGGGCCGTCCGGGGGCAACGGTCGGCGGCAGGCCTCCTCCCGCAGCTTGGCGAGCAGGGTTCGCCGTGCCTGTCGTTGCCAACTGCGAACCGCGGGCTCGCGGGCCCGGATCCACCGGATGCGCCCGACGAGCCGGGCACTCAGGCGCATTCGGTCGGTGCCGTGCAGGCCGAAGGAGACCCCGAGCCGCGGTCGGCCCCGTGGCGGCTGGAGCCGCGCCGTCTCCGGAACGGAGCCGAGCCCGACCGGTCCCCTCTCGAGCATTCCGCGGGCCGCATCCCATGGTGCCGGCGACCCGAGCAGTGTGAGCAGAAGGGTATGGGCGGGATCCCCCGGAGCGGTGGCGGCCCACTCCTTGAGGGTAGCGAACGCTTGCGGTGCAGCTGCTGATCCCCGGGGCTGGAGGCTCCCTCCGGCGAAGTTGACCCACTGGTGGAGAAGCAGGTCGAGGCAGGGCCGCACGAGGATCCCGGTGTCCAACCACCTCCCGTGCAGGCATTCGAGGGCCGCCACGAGGGGCGCGGACAGTTGCTCGCCCCACTGCTCGGCCGCCGCGAAGACGGCCGGCTCCGTCGCGCGGGCGGGGGAGCGGAGGAGTTCCCGCAGCTGTGGGCCAGCGTCCGGCGGGGGGGAGTGCCCCGGCGGCTCCCCCTCAGAACTCATAACCGAAGCGCTCAAGGTCCTCCGCGTAGTGCCGGGCCACGAGCTCGCGGGTTGCCGCGTTGTAGTAATCGCAGTAGGGCCGGCGGTCACCCGCCCGGCGGTGGTGGGGCAAGGCGGGCGGCTCGATCCCGATCGTGCCGCAAATCGTGCGGAAGTCCTCGCCGAGGGTTTCATAGCGCGCGACGAAGTCGACGATGGTTCGCCCCTGCAGGTCCGCCACGTACTCGCTCTGTCGCTCCCGCGAGACGTCGAGGAGATCCCTGCGGGGGCGGTCGGGATCGAGTTTCCAGCGCAGGAAGGCCGAAAAATCCGGCAGCCCCGCCATCACCTCCGGATGCTCCCGCTGCAGGTGGTGGTAGGAGCTGACCTGGAGGTCCCACGGGTTGCGGACCACCGTGAACTTAAAGAGGGACTCGTAGAACTCCGGGGGCAGCATCTCCTTGGCGGCGATTGCCTTGGCATGGCGGGGGAACTTGAGCCCGAGGATGTGGCGAGGCCGGGTCAGCTGGGAAACGAAACTCGCGGCAGCGAGGGGCACAGAGTAGGGCCAGCCCCAACGGTAGGGCCGGAGGGCTGCCCGCACGCTGGTGCCCCCGGTCTTGGCGATGTGCACGAAGAGGAAGCGGTGGCGGTAGGAGAGCAGCATGGCAGCCTTCAGGAAGGGCCGGGGTCGACTTTGGTGTCCCGCAGGTACCCGAGCAAGGCATCCCTCACGGACTGCACGCTCTCCGCACCGCCGTCCCGGTAGTGGCCGTGCACGAGAAAGCGGTGATAGGTCCAGAGCAGCAGCTTCCTGCGGCGCTCCCGGTCGGGGTGGCCGGTGAGCGTGCGCTCCAGCGCCGGGCCGAGGTCCGCACGGGAGACGGCCTTCTCGACCACGCCCGGAAGCCCGTAGAAGTTCTCCCCGAGCATGAGCACCGGCAGATCGTGGCAGAGAGCTTCAAACCCGGCCGTCGAGTTCACCGTGACGACCGCCCGGGCTTTCCGCAGGCATTCCGGCATGGGGATCCTGTCGACAAAAACGACTTCCGGATGGGCCGCGGCCAGCCTGTCGTAGTCACTGCTCTCGTCCTTCGGATGCAGCTTCACGACGAGAGGGAGGGAGGGATCCACCTCGGCGAGGGCCCGGCCGAGAGCCGGCACCAACTCCTCGAGACGATTTCCCCACACCGGGGAGTGGAGATGGAGCTGGGTGTCCTCCCGGACTTGCAGGGGGAGGAGGACGAAGGAGTCCGGCAGGGGGTGCCGGGCTCGCCGGATGTGCCGGTTGGGGAAGCGGAGGACGGTGCGCAGTCGGTGGATTTGCACGGGAAGATGAGTGCGCAGGTGGGCTGCCCGGGCCCCGAGGCTCGGAGGCGGGAGGGCCGGGGGCGGCTTGGGGCGCGGGCGCGGCCCGGCCTCGCGGAAGGCCGCCAGGACCCGGGCGAGCTCGGCTTCCTTGGCTGGGTTGGCTCGCCATGACGCGAGCACTTCCGGCAGGGCCCGGACCGCCCGGGCGCTTGCGTTGCAGCCCTCGGGGTCCACCTGCACCGTTCCGGGGAAGTAGCCGTTTTGCAGCACGAGGGCCGTGCCTCCCCGTTGCCGGATGCGCGCTGCGGTCACGCTCGGCAGCAGGCTGCTTCCTCCCCAGACGATTCCGGCAACCACCCGCTGGCGCTCCAGCCACGGATCGATCCGCCGGATCCAGGTGGAGGCGCGCCGGCGAACGGCCGAGGGATCGCTGGCGGTCGCGCGCAGCAGCGGGCCGAGCGCCTCGTCCACCTCCTGCGGGGAAGGTGCCCGTCCCTCAGGGGGCAAGTCCGCCAGCCGATGGACCGCGAGCCCCGCCCGGCGCAGCCGACTCTCCAGCTTGGCGTGCTCGGTGAGAAAGAGGCTCCTCCACTCCGCGGGAAACCCGGCAGCTACCTCGCGGAAGAAGGCGGCCTTCGCGCTCGCCGGTTCGATCCAGGCGACCGTCGGACCGGAGGATGGGATGGACGCTCCCGTGTTCATGAGGGATGGGCCGGGATCCCGAGCACGCCAAGGTAGGCCCGGGCGCTCGCCGCCAGCCCGTACGGCTTCGTGCAGGCGCGCAAGCGGTCCGGATCGGTGGGATGGTCCAGCTGCCAGTGGATCGCCTCCGCCAGGGCCCGCTCGTCGCCGACCGGCACCAGCGTTTCCGGGGCTCTTTCCCTGAGGAGTTCCCCCGGCCCGCTCGGACAATCGGTGGCCACCACCGGTCCCCCGAGCGCGGCTGCCTCCGTGAGGACGTTCGGAGAGCCCTCCCACCGGGAGGAGAGGACCACCACGCCGGCCCGAGCCATCCATGGCAGGGGGTCGGCGACTTCCCCGGCGATCCGGAAATCCCCGCCCAGCCCCAGTTGCTCCGCCTGCGCCCGGAGAGCTTCCCGCTCTTCCCCCTCCCCGAGGAGCAACGCCCGCACCGGCCGATCCCGGCGGACCCGCGCTGCCGCCCGCAGGAAAGTGGGGAAATCCTTCTGGCGGGTCAGCCGGCCCACCCCGAGAAGCACGGGCGGCTCGCCGGGAGCCAGCCAGGGCTCGGCGACCTCCGCCCGGGCCCGCGCTGGGAAATCGGGGCCGACCACCGGATTGCGGATGACCGAGACCCGGTCCGCCGGCAAGCCCGTGAGGGAGCGCAAGTCTTCGACGACTCCCGCACTGTTGCCCACCACGTGGTCCATGCGGCCATAGATGCGGGTCATCGGTGCCGTGCGCAGCCATCGCCGCAAGGGATCCTTGCCCTCCAGGGAAGCGCCGAGGTGCGTGCCGAGGCGGCCGACGAGACGGGTGCCCGTCCCCGCGCGGGCCCGGGCCCGCACCGCGCTGCGGATGGCACGGTCCTTCGCGACGAGGAGGGCGTCCGGGCAATGCTGGCGGAGATAAACCGCCAAGGCACTCGCCGCGCGACTGCTGTGCTCGAGTCCAAGGTCCACGAGGCGCACGCCCGGAGGGACCGCTCCGTCCGGAAGGTTGCCCGCCCGGATCGCAACGAGGTCGATCGAGAGCGGGAGCGCACTCCCTTCCTGGAGTCCTTCGAGCAGCCGCAAGACCATACGCTCCACACCGCCACGCCCGGAAAAGGAAAGGACTACGCCCATCCGCACGGCCGCCCTCCTGTCCTCCTGTCGTACGCTTGTCATCCTCAATGCCGATCCTGTCCGATCTGGACAGGCTCATGCTGAACCGCACGGGCCGTGAGGTCGAACCCCATCCCCGGGAAGCCCTCCTTCGCGCCGAGGTGTGGGAACGATCGAATGACAGCTCTCGTCGGGGTGCCATGAACCCCTTCCGCGGACACCCATTGAGATTCCTTCCCCTGGCCCTCCCGGCCGCGTCCCCCCCCGGGAGGTTGCCAAGCCCGGTAGGCCCCGAACCGGCTCGGGGTACGAAGAGCTGGGAAGGAAACCCGGACACCCTGTCCTCCCGCCCTCCACCGGAGGAGGGTGGGAGGATACAAAGAGAGCACGCAGCAGACCGCCCCGTTCCCTCGGTTTTCCCTCTGCCCGTGCCCCTGAGCAGGGGCAACCGGACGGTCTGTCCCCCTACATTGCCTTTGCGCGGGGGCTCTCGCCCACAGGACCGGGGAGGAGGAGGCGGTGGCGGGTCGTGGGGTGATTCAGGGGGAGCGGAAGCGGTGGTCGAGGGTTTGGTGCCGCTGGGCGAGGGAGGGGAGGGAGAAGGGGTCGAGGGCGCGTTGGCGGGCGGCCAACCCGAGCCGACGCCGCCATTCCGCGTTGCCGAGGAGGGCATCGAGTGGCCTTTTGCAGACACCCATTGGTTTCCCCTTCTTCTGTCTTTCCTAGCCGCGGACCCTCTCAGGAGGTTTCAAACCGGGCGGGCCGCGAACCGACACGGGGTTCGGAGACCTGGGAATGCCCTTTTGCAGACATCCATCGATTTCCCTTCCCCTGGCCCTCCCGGCCGCGGCCCCCCCGGGAGGTTGCAAGCCCGGTAGGCCCCGAACCGGCTCGGGAGTTCGGAGATCTGGGAAGGAAACCCGGACACCCCTCCCTCCCGCCCTCCACCGGAGGAGGGTGAGAGGATACAAAGAGAGCACTCAGCAGACCGCCCCGTTCCCTCGGTTTTCCCTCTGCCCGTGCCCCTGAGCAGGGTCAACCGGACGGTCTGTCCCCCTGCATTGCCTTTGCGCGGGGGCTCTCGCCCACAGGACCGGGGAGGAGGAGGCGGTGGCGGGTCGAGGGGGATTCAGGGGGAGCGGAGGCGGTGGTAGAGGGTTTGGTGGCGCCGGGCGAGGGAGGGGAGGGAGAAGTGGTCGAGGGCGCGTTGGCGGGCGGCCAACCCGAGCCGACGCCGCCATTCCGCGTCGCCGAGGAGGGCATCGAGGGCCCGGGCGAGGGCTGGCGCATCCCCGGGCGGCACCAGTAGCCCGGTCTCCGCGTCGCGGACTACCTCGGGCATCCCCCCGGCGCGGGAGGCGACAGCCGGGACACCGGAAGCGGCGGCCTGGAGGAGGATGACCCCGAGCCCCTCGCGGAGGGCGGGATGGACGAGCAGGTCGAGTCCGGGGAGCAGGTCCGGCAGGTCCTCGCGGAAGCCGGCGAAGAGCAAGTGCTCGCCGGCGGGGGTGCCCCGGGAGAGGGAGCGGATGGCCTCCTCCTCCGGTCCCTGGCCGAAGAGGACAAAGCGCGTGCGGGGGTGGCGGGTGGTCACTTCGGGGAGAGCTTGCAGGAGCACGCGGTGGCCCTTGCGCGGGATGAACTGGGCCGCCATCCCCACCACGGTTTCCTCCCGGTGGATCCCGAGTGCCCTTCGCAGATAGTTGCCGGCCTGCGGGTCCGGTGCGTAGCGGTCCGTATCCACCGCGCTGGGGATCACCTCGATCTCCGTATCGGGGACTCCCGCCTCGACCAGCACGGAGCGAACGGCCTGGGAAATCGCGACCACTCGGGTGGCGAGACGGGCCTTCAGGCGGAGCAGGGCAGCCCTCTCCGGTTCGTCGACTCGACGGGAGAGGACGGCGGGAACGGGGGACCAGCGCGCGGCGAGGGCGCCGAGCAGGTCGGCCCCGCGGCGACTGTGGAGGTGGACGAGGTCGGCCCCCCTTTGTCGGAAGAGGCGGCGCAGGCGGAGAAGGGCGGAAAGGTCGAGGTCGCCCCGGAAGGGAATCTCGTGCACGCGGAAGCCCCGTGCCCGGGCGGCGACGGCGAGGGCTGTACCGGGTGGGGTGACCAGCTCATGGGTGTCCGCAAACGGACCGGAGGAAGGCCCCGAGTGGTGGGTGTCCGCGGATTCTCCCGAAGGGTGGGTGTCCGCGGATTCGGGGGCCGGGCCCTGGTCGGGAGAGTTTGCACAAGGAAGATACGCCGTGCCCTCCGTCGGGTTGGGAGGGAGGGGTGTCCGCGAAGGTGCTCCGAGCGAGGGGTGGGTGTCGGCGGGTTTCCGGAGTCCTTCCAGCAGGTAGAGTACCTGGAGGGCGCCCCCGTAGAGGGAGCGGCCGGTCTCGAGGTGGAGGACTTTCATGGGCGCGGGCGGGATCAGGCGGTGCGCAGGGAGCGGGCGTTGGCGAGCACGCTCTCGGGGGTATGCAGCCGCATGCAGGTGTAGGCTCCCCCGCAGGTGGGCTTGCGGCGACAGGGGGAGCAGGGGAGGGGCTGGTAGAGGACCTTGCCGGATGCGCCGTGGGGGAGGTGGAGGTAGGGGCGGGTGGCACCGAAGAGGGCGAGGGTGGGGGTCCCGAGGACCGAGGCCATGTGGGTGAGCCCGGTGTCGACGCCGATCGCGACGGCGGCCCCTTCGAGCACGGCGGCGCTACCGCGGAGGGAGAGGCGTCCAGTGAGGTCGGTCCAGGGAAGCTCGCCCTGGATCCGGTGGGACTCGGGGGCGTCGCCGGGCCCGCCGAGGAGGACTGGTTGGAGCCCCTCGGCGCGCAGGCCCTCGCCGAGCTCCCTCCAGTTTTCCCGGAACCAGTGCTTCTGGGGCCGGGTGGTGAACGGGCAGAGAGCCGCATAGGGGAGTTGGGCGGTCCGCCCGAGAGCCTCGCGGGCTTCCTGGCGGTCCTCCGCACCGAGGACCAACCGGGGGTGGTAGGCTTCGGGCGTGGATCCGAGATAGTCGGCGAGCCGGCGGTATTCCGAGCCGAAGTGGGGATCCCCGCGGTCGAGCGCCACCGTCTCGGTGAGCAGCGCGGAGCTGCCCTCGCGGGAGCCGAGCCCGATGCGGCGGGGCGCTCCCGACACCCGGGCCCAGAAGGCACCCTTGAGGAGGCCGTGGGTATCGATCGCGAGGTCGTAGTGGCGGGAGCGGAGGGTGCGGACCGTCCGCAGGAAGTTCCCGGTGCCCCCCTGCGCGGGCAGGCGGATGCAGCGGTCGATCCGCGCCTCGTGGGCGAGGAGGGCTTCCCCGGCACTTTCCACCAACCAGTCGACCTCGGCCTCCGGCCATCGTTCCCGAAGCACGGGCAACAGGCCCGAGGCCACCACGAGGTCCCCGAGGGCGGAGAGCCGGACGAGGAGGATGCGCATCGGGCGGGGGCGGGGGAGCGGAGACGGCGGGCGGTGCTATGGCGCCGGGGAAGGCGGATTTCCTGCGGGCACGGTGGCCCCGCGGCCGGGCCGCCTCAAGCGGGTACCTTGTGCGGATGGAGCAGTTCCCAGAAGGCGCGGGCGCGTGCGAGGGTGTCGTGGAGGGTTTCCGGGTCGAGGGCCTGTTTCGGGTCGTCCCCGATGCCCCGGGGTGGGTGGACATGGGCCTCCAGGGCAAGCCCGTCGGCCCCGTAGGCGAGGGCGGCGAGGGCGGCGGCGGGCACATAGGCGGCCCGCCCGGTGGCATGCGAGGGATCGCCCACGACGGGGGCCCAGCTCTTTTCCTTGAGCAGCTGGGCGATGGATTCGTCCGGGTGGTTGCGGTAGCCATCGAGGGCCGGGGCGGTACCGCGTGGGCAGAGGAGCAGGCGCGGGTTGCCGGCGGCGGCGAGGTACTCCGCGGCGGAGAGGAACTCGTCGACCGGGCCCATGGAGAGGCTGCGCTTGAGGAGGACCCAGGTCTCGCTGCCGGCCGTGCGGCGGCCGATCTCCTTGAGCAGGGAGTAGTTGAGCGCGTTGCGCGCGCCGACCTGGAGGACATCGACGCCGAGGGCCAGGGCCGTCTCCAGCTGGTCGCCGTCCATCACTTCGACCACGAGGGGCAGGCCTGTCCGCTCACGGGCCTCGAGGAGGGTGTCGAGGGCGCGGCTGTCCCCCTGGTAGGAGTAGGGGCGGGTGCGCGGTTTCCAGACCCCGCCCCGGAGGAGATGGCCACCGGCCTCGCGCACGGCGGCCGCGGTCTCGAGGGTCAGGGTTGGCTCCTCCGGATCGACGGTGCAGGGGCCGGCGATGAAGAGAGGGTCGGTCCCGAGGGCCACGCCCCCGAGCACGAGTTCCTGCCGGGCGAGTTCGGAGGTGCGGTCGAGGAGCCGGTAGCCGGACTCGATGTGGTCGACCCGATCGACATAGGGCAGGCCGATGAGCCGGTTGAACATGACTTCATGGGTCTCTGGGCCGAGGATCGCGTAGACCCGCCGGTGGGCACCGACGATCTCCTGGATCTCGCACCCGAACTCCGCGACAATGCCGCGCACCTCCTCGAGCTGCGCCTTTGTCAGGCTGGCTTCCCGTGGAATGATCATACCGAGGAGCCTGCGTTTGGAGAGGGGAGGGGGCGAGCAAATTGGAGAGCGGCCGTGTCCGCGGCTTTTCCCCGGGAGCGGAAGCGCGCCGGGCGGGAATTGTTACGGAAAAGTCACTTTCCCCGGCTTGTCCGGAGGATGCGCGGATGGGCACGCTGTCGTGGCATCGGCACTCTCGGTGCCTCTTCCATGATCGCCGTCCGGGGGTCGGTCTACCGCCGACCCCCGCCGGCTTTGGAGGGCCGCGGGGGTTGCGCGGAATCCCTCAGGGGGAAACCCGCGCGGGGGGATCGACCCACTTTCCGTGATCGCGGATCAGGTCGATGAGGCGGTCCACTGCCTCGGCCTGGGGAATCCCGACCTGGACGCACTCCTTGCCAACGTAGAGGTTGATCTTGCCGGGGGCTCCCCCGACGTAGCCGAAGTCGGCGTCGGCCATCTCGCCCGGGCCGTTCACGATGCATCCCATCACGGCGATGGTCACCCCCTTGAGGTGGTCCGTCTTCTCGCGGATTGCCGCGGTGGTGCTCTCGAGGTCGAAGAGAGTACGCCCGCAGGAAGGGCAGGCCACATATTCCGTGCGGGTGATCCGGGCGCGGGTGCCCTGCAGGATGTTGAAGGCCGTGGCGGTGGCGGTGGCGGGATCGGCGAAGCGTTCGGCGGAGACCAGATCCCCGAGTCCATCGCAGAGGAGGGGTCCGGCGAGCAGGCTCGTCTCGATCATGCCGGGGGTGTTGCCCTCCCCGCCCTCGATCTCCGTTTCCGGGGTGGAGCGGATCCAGAGGGGCAGGGCGAGGTCCGCCTCGGCGGCCCGGCGGGCGAGCAGCCGGTAGGCCCCGACCGGGTGGTCGCCCGTATCGGCGAGTTGGCGGGCGAGGGTGGCGGGGTCCAGGGTGAGCACGAGGGCCGGGTCTTCCCCGTCGAGGGCCGCCCGGAGCGGGGCGAGGGGTGCGGTGGGCTCAAGGGCAGCGGCGAGGGAGAGGCCGAGGGCGCCGGCCCGCTCGATCCAGGCCGCGTACTCCCCGCGGTCCGCTTCCGGGCCGAAGCGACGCACCAGCATCCACTGCTGGGGCCCGGGAAAGTCCTCCGGCCGCAGGTCCGCGGGAGTCAGTGTTTCCGCGAGTTCCACGGCGAGGACCGGCACGACCGAGTGGAGCGGTTCGCCGAGGAGGGGGAGACGGCTGAGGTCCGCCGGGTCCTCGGCGCGGACGAGGAGGACCTCGATGCGGGCGTCCTGGAACCTTGTCTGCACCCCGCAGACCTCGCGGACGATGGCGCGGTCCTCGGCGAGGGGTCGATGGGTGCGGGTGACCACCGCAGGAGGCTGGTCCCCGCCGACGCGCAGGCCGGGCGCGAGCGACCGGGGGGGCACGGGGCGGCGGGCAAAGACGTAGGGGTGAATGCCGTCGGCCGGCGGCGGGGGCTCGTCGCCCGGAGGACCTTCCCGCCAGAGGGCCATGGCCCGGCGGGCGAGTTCCTGGCCGACGGGTACTTCGTGGACCGGATCCTCGGTGAGGGAGACGCGAATGGTGTCGCCGATGCCGTCCTCGAGGAGGCTGCCGATCCCGATGGCGCTCTTGATGCGGCCGTCCTCGCCGCCTCCGGCCTCGGTGACCCCGAGGTGGAGCGGGTAGTCCCAGCCGAGCTCCCGCATGCGGGCGACCGCCAGCCGGTAGGCCGCGATCATGACCTTCGGGTTGGAGGCCTTCATGGAGAGGACGATGTCGTGAAAGCCGTGGGACTGGGCGATCCGGATGAACTCGAAGGCGGACTGGACCATCCCTTCGGGCGTGTCCCCGTAGCGGTTCATGATGCGGTCGGAGAGGGAGCCGTGGTTCGTGCCGATGCGCATGGCTTTCCCGAGACGGAGGCACTCCTTCACGATCGGCGAAAACGCCTCGTAGAGGCGCTCCAGCTCATCTTCGTACTCCGAGTCGCTGTACTCGCGGACGGCGAATTTCTTGCGGTCGGCGTAGTTGCCGGGGTTGATGCGCACCTTCTCCACGTGCTGGACGGCCTCCATGGCGGCCTTGGGGGCGAAGTGGATGTCCGCGACCAGCGGGGTGGTGAACCCGGCCGCCCGGAACTGCTCACGGATGGGTCGGAGGGCGCGGGCGGCCCGCTGGTTCGGGGCGGTGATCCGGATGATCTCGCAGCCGGCCTCGGCGAGGGCGATGGACTGGCGGACGGTCGCCTCGATGTCCTCGGTGTTCGTGGTGGTCATCGACTGGACGCGGATCGGGTTGTCCCCGCCGACGGCCGTCTCCCCGATGGGCACCGCGCGGGTGCGCCAGCGCACGCTGCGGAAGCGCGAGCGAGCGTAGGGGAGTTCCGCGGGTGGCTCGGCCCCCGGGGCGGGGGCCTCGGCCGGGGCGGCGACGGGAGTCTCGGAGGGCGAGGTGGTCATGGCGTGTCGGGAGAGGAGCCGGCGGGCGCGCCTTCCTCGACCTGGCGGGCGGGCTCGGGTTCGTTCCCCCCGATCCCGAAGCCGCGGCCGATCCGGCCGACATCGAAGAAGGTCACGTAGAGCATGAAGGTGAGGAAGAGGATGACGAAGGCGCTCTGGGTGAGCTCGAGGAAGCGCCGGGGCAGGGGCCGCCCGATCACTTTCTGGATGGTGGCAAAGAGCATGTGGCCGCCGTCCAGCACCGGGATGGGGAGGAGGTTGAGGATGGCGAGGTTCACGTTGATGAAGGTGAGCAGCCAGAGGAGTTGGCTGAGCCCGTAGGTGCTGACCGTGGAGAGGACATGGACGATCCCGACGGGGCCGTTCAGGTTGCGCACCTTCACATCGGAGCCCTGGTGGAATAGGGCGACGAGCGTGCTCCGGATGGTCGCGACCATCTGGCCGATCTGCTCCACGGGGTTGCGGTGCACGACCTCCGTTTTCGGCTGGTAGCCGTAGAGGAAACCGAACTGGGGGTTCGGGGCCCCCTCCCGCTGGACGGGAGTGATCGAGAAGGTGCGCTCCTCGCCGCCGCGCTGGACGGTGAGGTCGAGGGGGCCTCCCTCGTGCTGGCGGAGCACTCGCTGCAGGAGGGCGGAGGACAGGATCGGCTGCCCGTTGAGGGCGACCAGCTGGTCGTCCGGTTGCAGTCCGGCCTCCGCCGCGGGCATCCCCGCCACGAGATCCCGGATGACGAGGTCGCTGTCCGGGCTGATGCCGATGTCCCGGATGGCCTCGTCCGTAGTGAGGACCGGGTAAACGGTGAAGGTTCTCTCCTCGCCGTCCCGCTCCACGGTGACCTGGACTTCGGGTTGCCCGTCTGCACTGCGGCGGGTTCCGGTGAGGATTTCGTTGTTCACCTGCATCCAGTCCCCGACGGGCCGTCCGTCGATGGCGAGGATGCGGTCCCCGCTCCGCAGGCCGGCTTCGGCGGCCGGTCCCGGGACGATCGCGCCGTCCGAGGTGACCACCTCTTCCATGACCACCTCCACCTCCGTGCTCACGATGACTTCCTGGCCGATCCCCCAGAGGAGGAGGGAGAGGACGCCGGCGAAGAGCAGGTTGAAGACCGCGCCCATCACCGCGACGATCATCTTGTCGGCGTAGGAAATCGCGGGCAGGCGCTCCGCTTCCTCCTCCTCGCCCCCCTCGATGCGCCCCATGTCGGCGAGCTGGGGGAGGGCCACGTAGCCGCCAAAGGGAATCCAGGAGATCCGGTAGTCAACGCCGTTGCGTTCCCAGCGGACGATGGGCGGGCCGAAGCCGATGGAGAAGCGCTCGACCTTGAGCCCCCGCCGCCGCGCCGCGAGGAAATGGCCCAGCTCGTGGATGAACACGCAGAAGCCGAGGAGGAAGATGCCGAGGAGAACGGCGAGGAATCCGACGAGAGTGCTGAGCATGGTGCGGGTGCAGTGATCCGTACTTATGCGAAGGATGCCGCAAATGGCAACGAGGGGCCATCGGGTGGGCGGTGTTCTCCGTCCTTGCGCCGGGGCCGGGCAGGCGGGATCCTCCCGGGATGCATGTCTTGTTGACGGGAGCGGCCGGTTTCATCGGGTCCCGCACGGCGGAGTTCCTCCTCGCCGAGGGTCACACCGTCCTGGCGGTCGACAACTGGAACGAGGCCTACGCGGTCCAGCTCAAGTATGAGCGCCTCGCCCGGGTCGCCCGCTCCGCGGGCTGTGGGGAGGCGGCCGGGGCGCTGGCGGAGGCGGCCCGTTCCGGGGCCGATCCGGCGGGGGAAGCGCGCGACTTCGCGGGGGAGGGCTTCCGCTTCCGGTACGGCGACATCAGCGACCCGGCCTTCGTGGAGGAATTGTTCGCCGGCGATTCCTTCGACGCGGTGGTCAATCTCGCCGCCCGGGCGGGCGTGCGCGCGAGCATGGAGGACCCGCTCGTGTACCTCGACACCAACGCCCGGGGGACGCTGCTTCTCCTCGAGGCGATGAAGAAGGCGGGCACGCGGAAGTTGGTCCTCGCCTCGACCTCTTCCCTCTACGCGGGGCAGTCCATGCCCTTCACCGAGGATCTCCCGGTCAACACGCCGGTCTCTCCCTACGCGGCCACCAAGAAGTCGGCCGAGGTGCTCGCCTACACCTACCACTTCCTCTACGGGACGGATGTCTCGGTGCTCCGCTATTTCACCGTCTACGGGCCCGCCGGCCGGCCGGATATGTCGCTGTTCCGGTTCACCCTCTGGATCTCCGAGGGGCGGCCGCTCCAGCTTTACGGGGACGGTACCCAGTCGCGCGACTTCACCTATGTGGACGACATTGCCCGGGGCACGGTGGCGGCCCTGCAGCCGCTGGGGTACGAGATCATCAACCTCGGGGGCGGCGAGAACCCCGTCTCCCTCAATGAAGTCATCCACCAGCTGGAGGAGCTCACCGGGGAAAAGGCGGAGATCGAGTACCGCGACAGTTTCCGGGCCGATGTTCCCTCCACCTGGGCAAAAATCGAGAAGGCCCGCGAGCAGCTCGGCTGGCAGCCGGAGACGACCCTGGCGGAGGGACTGCGCGCCTGTGTGGACTGGTACCGGGAGAACCGCGACTGGGTGAAGGACCTGCCGGTCTAGCGCTGAGGGAACCGAAAACGTTCCTCCCCACCCCACCAACGCCTTGCCGCCCGGGACGGCTTTTCTACAATCGCGGCGAAGCGACTTCGAACCATGCCGATCTACGAGTTCCACGCCCCCCAGAACGACACCATCTACTCTTTCTACAGTCCGCGCCCGCTCTCCCCGGACGAGATTCCCCTGTGCCCGGCGAACTCCCGCTACCGCATGGAGCGGGTGGTCTCGGGCTTCTCCATCACCGGACGCCATAAGGATTCCGGAGGAGAGGAAGGCGGGGAGGAGGACCTCGACGACCCGCGGATGGAGGCCGCCATGGCCGAGCTGGAGAAGGAGATGTCCGGGCTCGACGAGGACAACCCCGACCCGCGCAAGATGGGCCAGCTCATGCGCCGGATGTCCGAGATGACCGGCGAGAGGCTCGGCGGACGGATGGAGGAAATGGTCCGCAAGATGGAGGAGGGCAAGGACCTCGAGGAACTCGAGGAAGAGTTTGGGGACGAGCTGGACGGTGACGGTGACGAGGGCCTGGGCGGCCTGGGCGACGACGAGGGCGGGGGCGACGGGCCCGCCTCCGTCCGCGCCGCGCTCCGCAAGGCCCGGCGACGCGCCGGACCCCGCCGCGATCCGGAGCTCTACGACTACCGCGATTTCGTCGCCTGAACGGCCGGCAATCCGGCCCGCCGCGGCAGGCCGAACTCCAGGTACACCGGCCGGTGGTCCGAGACGTAGGAGCGGATCGGCCGGCAGACGACGGGGGACAGGGGCCGCGGCAGGAAAATGAAGTCGATGCACTTCACCGGACCGTGGGCCGGGAAGGAGCGGGCCCGCTCCGGGAGCAACTCGTACTCGTGGTGCTGCTGCATGTAGTGGAAGAGCTGGGCGACCGCGTCCCGCCGGAGGGTCGAGCGAGCATTGAAATCCCCGCAGACCACCGGCCGGTGCAGGAGGGGGTCGCCGGGGTCGACGAGCTCGTCGTGAAGGAATCCGATGAGCCTCTCCACCTGGGCGAGCCGCCGTAGCCGCGACTTGAAGTCGAGGTGGACATTCACCACCGGGACGGTCGCCTCCGGAAACTCGATCCGCCCGTAGAGGAAGCCCTTCTCGCCGAGCGTTTGCTCGCCAAAAGGGACGGCCTGGGGATCCCGGATCGGGTAGCGGGAGAGGAAGGCATTGCCGTAGGCGAGTTGCTTGCCGCTCTGCCGCCGGTTGTGCACGCCGAGGTAGGCGTAGGGCAGGTTCTCCGCGTTCTGGATCTCCTCGAGGAGGTTCAGGTGCTTGTTCCAGTAGGAGGACTCGTCCACCTCCTGCAGGCAGACGACGTCGGGGTGGAAACGGTCGAGCAGGGAAGTGATCCGCTCGAGCTGCCGTTTCAGTCCGCGCACCGAATGCCAGCCCTGGTAGAGGGAGAGCCCGCGCCCGTGCGCGATGTTCAGGGTGATGAGGCGGCGGGTGACCACCGGGGGAAGGGGTTGCGGGATTGCCGTGGTCCCTCCGGTGCCGCTACCGTCCCCGTTGGTACCATGGTCGACTCCTTTTCCTTCGTCGGTGGCGGACTCTCCGGACTGGAGCCTGCCCTGCTCTTCGATCTCAGCATCGTTCATCTGCTCACGTGGGTGGGCTTCCTCCTGGCAGTGGTGATCATCGCCCAGATGCTGGGCGAGAAACGCAACCCGGGCAATCTCTTCGCATGGGCCCTCGCCGTCCTGCTCGTGCCGGTGATCGGGGTGCCCCTCTACTTTTTCTTCGGTGGGCGCAAGAGCCGGCGCCTCGTCCGCAAGAAGCGGCAGCTTCTCGACGCTCTCCGCCACCGCACCGGGGAAGACGTTCCCGAGGACCAGCTCCAGCACATCCGCCGCACGGAGGGCAACCGCTGCGAGCTCCTCCCCGATGGACCCTCCGCCTTTCGGGCCATCCTCGAGGGCATCGAGGAAGCGGAGCACAGCATCCACATCATGACCTACATCCTCAGCGAGGATGAGGCCGGCAAGCCGATTGTCGAAGCGCTCCAGCGCAAGGCCCGGGAGGGTGTCGAGGTCCGGCTGCTCCTCGACGCCTTCGGTTGCCTCGGCAACGGCGGGACCTGGTTGCGCGAGCTGCGGGCGGCCGGTGCCAAGACCGCCCGTTTCATGCCGCTGCTGCCCCTGCACAGCCACACCTCCGCCAACCTCCGCAACCACCGCAAGATCGCCCTCTTCGACCACCGCAAGGCCGTCACCGGAGGCCAGAACCTCGACCGGCGCTTCATGGGGCCGGTGGACGGGCCGGAGGTCTTCCGGGATTTCTCCGTGGTGCTCGAGGGCCCGGTCGTCCGCCCGCTCACTTTTCTCTTCCTCAATGACTGGCTCTTCGCCAGCGGGGAACGGCTCGAGAATTACAAGCCGCTCTTCGACCTGCACCCCGCACCGGTGGGGGACAAGGAGCTCGAAGTGATCGAGAGCGGCCCGGAAATTGCCGCCGATTCCCTCTACGAACGGATTATTGAACTCGTCCAGGACGCGCAGGAGGAGATCACCATCGTGACTCCCTATTTCGTGCCGGATGAAGTCCTCTTCCGCTCCCTCCTGGTGAAGGCGCGCTCCGGCAAGCGGGTCCGCCTCGTCCTGCCCCGCAAGTCGAACCACCCCGTGGTCGACCTTGCCCGCTATCCCTTCCTCCGCCGCCTCCACAACGGCGGGGTGGAGATCCTGCTCTACACTCCTGGCATGGTCCACGGGAAGCTCATCCTGTTCGACGACCGGGTCGCCCTCAGCGGATCCGCTAACTTCGACATGCGGTCCCTCTTCGTGAACTTCGAAATGGGGATTCTCCACACCGACCCCAACGATATCGCCGCCTTCCGCCAGTGGACCGCGACCATCATCGCCGAGACGACTCCCCTCACCGACGACCACCTTCCCGAGGGACGGGGCCGCCGCTTCCTCGAGGACGTCGCCCACGTCTTCAGCCCGTTGCTCTGAGCCCGGGTTGCCGGCGGGAACCTATCTGCCTCCGGAAGCGATCGCCCTGCAGGATGTTGAAGAAGAGCCGGGGGTCCGCTTTGCGCGCTTGGGAAAACGACATTCGCACTGCCAGAGGCTCCCGACAGCGGTCACACGGCCGCAGGAGGGGGGGGGTTGACGAAAGCGGGTGTGTGTTTTGGAGGGGCATTTTCCGCGCTTGCCCGATGTCCGGGCATGCGCGGGCTCGGCGGCCTCAGTCCGCCGCCTCCGTTCCCGGTGGTTTCCCGTTCTCGGTGGTGGCCATTTTTGCCATCCGCAAGAGAATGCAGGCGGAGCCGACGAACGGCGCCATGAAGGGTGTCCGATGGATCCCGCGCCAGCGCGTCTTGCGAAAGTGGCCGGCAGTCTTCCTCCAGCCGAAGGGTTCCTCGATCCGTTTGCGGATGCGCTGGCTGGTTCGGTAGGCCTTCGAGCGGGTGGTTCGACCCTCCAGCCCGGGTGTCTTTCCGCCGCGGACGCAGGCCACGTGCGGGGCGATCCCGCAGTCACGGCACCCCTGCACAAACTCCCGGATGGGACCGCCCTTGTCCGCTCCGAAACTGCCTACGCCAATGCCAGGCATCGCCCGTTCGTCGAGCCCATTCGAAGCTACCTCCGCCTCGGAGTTCCTCTCCCCCCCGGCCGTTGGGACCTCCAGCTGGACCAGCAGGCCGCTGCGATTCTCTCCCACCAGGTGCATGCCAAAGCACAGTCTCGCTTCTTAGCCAAAGCCCTTGCGAGCCAGGCGCGCCTGCGGATCCGTCGTCGAGGCATGCGTCGGGTTCGAGCGCTTCTGCCCCCTTGAAGGCGACCCAGTCGTTGCGGTCTCCCCGGGCGGCGGTGGCGGCTCGTCCTTCGGGCGGAACGACTTCAGCGACGCCCATGCCTCGATCAGCGTGCCGTCCACACGGAAGGGCTCGTCGCTGATCCAGCCCCGCCTCCTCGCCAGATCCACCACTTCGGCGAAAAGCAACTCGGAGACCCGATCCTTTTCCAAGCGCTCCATGTTCTGGTTGAAACGAGAGGGGTCATTCTGGCTGTCATGGCCTGACTGGTGTCAAGAAACCAAGCGAGGAGGGTGGAGAGTAAAGGGCTAAAGGTAAAGGGTTGCTGGCAAAATGGATCGGGTGGGTTTCGATTTTCTGACCTGGTGGCTTCTATACGCTTCTCACCCACGGGCTGAACGCCGCGCCATTCTGCCCGGGAAGATAGGTGATCGTCCCCGAGAGTCTGGCCATGACCTCGCGACAAATGGCAAGCCCAAGCCCGGCCCCCCCGGCCTTTGTTTGACCGATCCGCGAGAACTTCTCGAAAATCAGGGCCTGCTTGTCGGTTGGAATGCCCGAGCCATTGTCGATGAAATCCACAATCAGGTTATTGCCGCTTTGCTTGGTGCGTATCCTCAGGACGGGATCGCTTGCATCGCAATACTTACGCGCATTCGAAATCAAGTTGATAAAAACCTGAGCCAGCCTATCCAAATCTGATCTGAGTTCGAGTTGCTCCTCGGCGCGTATCCGATCAACCTTAAAATCGGGTCCGCTCACGCCCGCGGCAGATATTGCACGGTCAAGCACCTCCGAAAGTTTGCCAGCTTGCCAGTTCAAGACAACCTGAGCGTTTTCCAGAACGCTCAAGTCAAGAAGGTCATCCAAGAGGCGTGTCAATCTCACGGCCTCGTCATGGATGATCGAGGAATATTTGTTCTGTTCTTCCTCAGTCAGGCCATTCGTATCCCGCATGATCTCGGAAAAGGCCCGAATGGAGGTCATTGGCGTGCGAAGCTCGTGGCTGATCTGACTGAGGAACGCATCTTTTTGTACGGACAACTGAGTGAGCTTTTCGTTCGCTTCACGCAGTTGCCGTGCGGTGCGCGCTTGCTCTTCCGTTTTGGCCTCAAGCCGGCTGGAGTATTCCATGATTTGTGCAGTTTCATCGGCGACGGCCATGAGATCTTCAACCGAAACGGTCGCCCCACCAACGATTTGACTGATCATCGCATGTGCAGTGGCTGCCCCCACCGAGCCTGACAATGCGCGCTCAAGTTGTTGCAGGAAATCCGGAGTTGGTTCAGGCAGCAATCCGGCAATTCCCTGATGCCGAGCGGCCCCCGCAAACAAGGCCTGTGCTTCGGTCGCCCCCATGATCCGCTGCGACATAATGAGCAAATCCTCGCTCTGAGCCAATCCGCCCGACCAAGACCCAGCTGTACCGGAGTGTTGAAAAACATTCACGAACTGTGCCCCTTGCAACCGTTCGATGGGACGCGGGAAGCTCAATAACGAGACGACAAAGAACACGAATGTATTGAGCAGCAAAGACCACATCACCGCATGCACTATAGGGTCCAGGCCTTCGGCTCCGAACAAGGCTTGCGGACGTAGCCACGAAAGCCCGAACAGACCACTGTCGATGACCTGCTGAGGCAGGAAGACCGTGTCGCCGAAACTGGGCAGGAACAAGGAGTACATCCAGACCACGGCACCGACGACCAAACCAGCGATCGCCCCGACACGGTTCGCCCCGCGCCAAAAGAGCCCCCCCATGAGAGACGGTAAAAACTGAGCGACGCCAACAAACGAGATCAATCCGATCGCCGCCAAGGCTGCACCACCGCCGGACACGCGGAAATACAAATAACCCAAGAATACGATACCGGCGATCGAAAGGCGCCGCGCCAAGAGTGCCACGCTACGCACATCACCCGACACCATGGCGCTTTCCCCCGACATCCAAAGCCAGATGGGCATGACAATGTGATTGGACACCATTGTAGAGAGGGCAATGGCCGCCACGATCACCATTGACGTCGCCGAGCTGAACCCGCCCAAAAACGACAAAATCGCAAGGCCATCACGGCCTTCTTGCAACGGTAGCGTCAGAACAAAAAGGTCGGGGTTCGCGTCGGCCGGCAATCTTTCCAAGCCAACGGCAGCGATAGGTACGACGAACAGGCTCATCGCCATCAGGTAGGCCGGGAAAGCCCATGCCGCTGTGCGCAGGTGGCCTTCGTCTTCGTTCTCGACGACCATCACTTGAAACATCCGTGGAAGGCAAATGAACGCGG
>CAJXLM010000008.1 GCA_913056175.1 uncultured Opitutia bacterium
CCCCAACCGAAACTCCCCCAACAACTCCCCCCGCAAATAGTAGTACCCCTCCCCCCGCAACTTGTAGCGCCGCCGTCTCATGTTTCCACCCCAGCACTAAACATCTTAAATGTCAAGTGGCAACAAAGCCTGGCACTATATTCCGGCGAGCGGGTTTTGAGGAGGATGGCGTGTGCTGACTGTGGGGGTAGGAATAGAGTGTTAGACGTGGTTGGGGAAAGGGGACGGTTGGGGGGTGTTTGTCGGCCGCTGGGGGAGGGAAGGCGCGGGGGTTTGTTGGGGGGGGGAGGGCGGACTAGTTCCGATCCGTATGGATTCCGTGGCGGGTCTGGAGTTCCGGGAGTGTGGCACGGTCGGTGACATCCAGCACCTCCTGGCACATCCTTTTCACCTCGCGCAGCGGGTGATCCTGGTCCACGAGCTCCTCAAGGTTCACCAGAAACGCCATGTTCGTTTGCGGTCTCGCTTTGCCTCGGAGGACCCAATTCCAGCGATTCGCGCCAGCTGGGCCGGAGGGATTTCTTCAACGGCCTGCTAGGATGGCACTGGGCAACGACGACTTCGGCTTCCAAGCTCGCGTCGATCGGTTGAGGACCGAGACCCTTGCCACCGGCGCTTGGATGGGCGAATCCATCAGCCGTCTCCCGCAAGGGCTGCCGGAGAGGGTCAAAGCCACCTCGCCGTCGCCCTCGGGGTCAAGGCGAGGGAGCAGGGCTGCGAAGCTGCCTTCCACCGCTTCGAGGACCCCTTCACGCAGTGCGCAAGGACGCCGTCCACCCCGCCCGCGCAGCTGCGCCGCAAGAAGTCCCCCAGCGTCTCTTCCTTTGTCGTGGACGAGGTGGGTTCCGAAGTGATGGAAACTTCCGGCACCGCCCTCTTCTTCCGCCGGATCCGCGATCGCTAGGGCCGCAGCAGCATCGCCCTCACCGCCCACAAGTTCGTCAAGGAACGGTCCGGAGTCTTCGCCGGCGACCAGGCAATGACCGCCGCGATCCTCGAACAAGTCCTCCATCGCGCTGTTGTCTTCGATATCCGTGGCCCCTCCTGCCGGCTCTTGGATCCCGAGAAATTCCTCCCATCAACCCGCCCTTCCGATTCCCCGAGGCAGCCCTGGGCGCCCCGGGGAATCGGCTCACGCGATCCTCCACCATCACCAAGCCCATTCCTCAGGTGCGTAAAACATGGTCCCAGGTCACCGAGAGAAAGTACCGGTTCATTGAAACGCGTCCGCTCTCTGTCCGCCCCAGAACCTTCTCCAGCCCGGATGCCAAGCTCGCCAGAACCATTGCCCACGGCCCCTGACGGGATCCCCGCCCACTGGGAATGCCCGGCTGACCAACGCGTTCCATGAGGGACTCATGAGGGTCTTCTGCGCTGCCCTGAGGAAAGCCTGAGGGATCGCTCCCTCCGCAACCGGCTCTTCTTCCCAGGATCCCAACTCCAGTTGCCCTCCCTCGTTCCCTTCCACGGGCAATGGCGAGGAGCCCCAAAAAAAGGCCGCCGGATCGCAGGATCCGGCGGCCGGAGAAGGCAAGTCGTCGATGGGGCGCTTACTTCGTCTTCTTCAGGTCGAAGCGGTCGAGGTTCATGACCTTGTCCCAGGCAGCGATGAAGTCGTTGATGAAGCGTTCCTGCCCGTCGCCCGCGCCGTAGACCTCCGCAATGGCGCGGAGCTCGGAGTTGGAGCCAAAGACCAGGTCGACCCGGCTGGCGGTCCAGCGACTTTCCCCGGTGGCGCGGTCGCGACCCTCAAAGTGGTCCTCGTGGGGACCGGTCGCCGACCACGTCGTGCGCATGTCGAGCAGGTTGACGAAGAAGTCGTTGGTGAGTTGCCCCGGCCGATCGGTCAGCACGCCGGTGGTGGAGCCGTCGTAGTTGGCCCCGAGGGCGCGCATTCCCCCGACCAGCACCGTCATCTCAGGAGCCGTCAGCGTGAGGAGCTGTGCCTTGTCGACCAGCATTTCCTCGCCCGTGACCGTGTAGCGTCCCTTCTGGTAGTTGCGGAAGCCATCGGCGATGGGCTCGAGGTAGGCGAAGGACTCGGCATCGGTCTGCTCCTCGGTGGCGTCGGTGCGGCCCGGGCTGAAGGGGACCTTGACCGATCGTCCCGCCTCGGCAGCGGCCTTTTCGATGGCGGCGCAACCTCCGAGCACGATCAGGTCGGCGAGGGAAATCCTCTTGTTGCCGGACTGGGCCGCGTGGAAGTCGGCCTGGATTTGGGTGAGAGTGCCGAGCACTTTCTGGAGACGTTCCGGCTGGTTGACCTCCCAATCCTTCTGAGGGGCGAGGCGGATGCGGGCCCCGTTAGCCCCGCCCCGCAGATCGGAGCCGCGGAAAGTGGAGGCGGAACCCCAGGCGGTGGTGACCAACTCGGCGACGGTGAGCCCGCTGGCGAGGATCTGTTCCTTCAGGGAGGCGATGTCGTCCTCATCGACCCGCTCGTGGTCGACGGCGGGCACCGGGTCCTGCCAGATCAGGTCCTCGTCCGGGACCTCCGGTCCGAGGTAGCGGCTCTTCGGGCCCATGTCACGGTGGGTGAGCTTGAACCAGGCGCGGGCGAAGGCGTCGGCAAACTCCTCCGGATTCTCGTAGAAATGGCGGGAGATCTTCCGGTACTCCGGATCGACGATCATGGAGAGGTCGGTGGTGAGCATGACCGGTTGGTGCCAGCGGTCCGGGTGTTCGGCGTCGGGCACCGTGCCGGCGGCCTGGTCACCCTTCGGCTTCCACTGGTACGCTCCGGCCGGGCTCTTGGTGAGCTCCCACTCGTACTCGAAGAGGTTCCGGAAGTAGTTGTTGCTCCAGCGGGTGGGGGTCTGGGTCCAGGCGCCCTCAATGCCGCTGCTGATGGTGTCGGCTCCCTTGCCGGTGCCGAACTGGCTGCGCCAGCCCAGACCCTGCTCGGTGATGGAAGCGGCGGCGGGTTCCGGACCGACCAGGCCGGCATCCCCGGCGCCGTGGTTTTTCCCGAAGGTATGACCGCCGGCGATGAGGGCGACGGTTTCGTAGTCGTTCATCGCCATGCGGGCGAAGGTCTCCCGGACATCGTGGGCGGCGAGGGCGGGGTCCGGATTGCCGTTCGGCCCTTCCGGATTCACGTAGATCAGCCCCATCTGGACCGCGGCGAGAGGATTCTCGAGTTCGCGGTCCCCCTCATAGCGCTCGTCGCCGAGCCATTCGTTCTCGGGGCCCCAGTAGATGTCCTGCTCCGGTTCCCAGATGTCCTCGCGTCCCCCTCCGAACCCGAAGGTCGGCAGGCCCATGTCTTCGAGGGCGACATTCCCGGCGAGGATCATGAGATCGGCCCAGGAAATCTTCTGCCCGTACTTCTGCTTGACCGGCCAGAGGAGGAAGCGGGCCTTGTCGAGGTTGACGTTGTCCGGCCAGCTGTTGAGCGGGGCGAAGCGCTGGTTGCCGGTGCCCCCGCCCCCGCGCCCGTCGGCGGTGCGGTAGGTTCCCGCGCTGTGCCAGGCCATGCGGATGAAGAGCGGTCCGTAGTGGCCGTAATCGGCCGGCCACCAGTCCTGGGAGTCCTTCATCAGCTGCACCAGGTCGTCCTTGACCGCCTGGAGGTCGAGCTTCTGGAACTCCTCCGCATAGTCGAAGTCCTTGCCGACCGGGTTCGCCAGCTCGGAGTGCTGGCGGAGGATGTTCAGGTTCAGCTGGTTCGGCCACCAGTCCCGGTTGCTGGGACCGCTGCTGCCCGCCCGTGCCATGGTTCCGTTGAGGAACGGGCACTGGCTGGCGTCGCCGGCGGAGCTGCCGTTGGTTTCAGTGGAGTGAGGGGCTTGGGTAGGGTCTGCCATGACGGATTCTGTCGGGGTTCGAGAGGTTCGCTTCGTGCGCAAAAAACGACCTCCAACGGAGACCGAATCGGGCAGTCCTGTCCAGTCCGATTGGCGTTTTCCCGGGGAGGTCTCCGCGAATCGGGGCTACCCGTCGCCGGGGATCGCACCGAGCAGCCTGCGGCCGCTCACCGGGTCGAAAACATGGAGGCGGTCAGCGGGGGCCGCCAGGCGGATTTCGCTCCCCGGGGAGAGCCCTGCCAGGCGGCGCTGCTCCACCACCATTTTCCATTCACCGGCGGCCGTTGTCACCGTGACAATCCCCCGGGCCCCGAGCAGCTCGACCAGCTCGACGGTGGCCGGTGCGGTGAGGGCGGGAGTGTCCGAGGACGGGTCCTTCCATGGCTGGAGGTCGTCGGGGCGGACCCCGATGCGGACGCTGCCGGTATCCGGCTGTTCCGGCGGACCGAGGATCGTGCCGAAAGGCGTGGTCCATCCCGAGCCGCACCATTGGCCGTCCACGAAGTTCATGGTAGGGCTGCCGACGAAGGAGGCCACCATGAGGGTTTCCGGTTGGAAGTAGATCTCGGCGGGCGTGCCTGCCTGCTCGACGCGCCCCTCGTTCATCACGACGATCCGGTCGGCCATGGTCATGGCCTCTTCCTGGTCGTGGGTCACGTAGACACTCGTCGCGCCGAGCCGCCGGTGCAGCCGGATGAGCTCGGCCCGGGTGTCGACGCGGAGCTTGGCATCCAGGTTGGAGAGCGGTTCGTCGAAGAGGAAGAGGTTGGGGTTGCGGACGATGGCCCGGCCGATCGCGGCCCGTTGCTGCTGGCCTCCGGAGAGCTCGCGCGGGAAGCGGTGGAGGAGGGATTCCATGCCGAGCAGGGTGGCCGTTTCCCGTACCCGGCGGCGGATCTCCGCCCGGGGCACGCGCTGGTTCTTCAGCCCGAAGCCCATGTTCCGCTCGATGCTCATGTTCGGGTAGAGGGCGTAATTCTGGAAGACCATGGCGATGTCGCGGGCCCGTGGTTCGAGGTGGGTGACCTCCCGCTCGCCGATCCAGATCCGGCCCGAGCTGACCTCTTCGAGGCCGGCGAGGCAACGCAGGGTGGTCGATTTGCCGCAGCCGGATGGACCGAGGAATACCGTGAAGCTCCCCGCCTCGACGCGGAGGTCGATGCCGCGGAGGACTTCCTCCTCCCCGAAGCTCTTGCGCAGGTTTTCCAGGACGGTGGTCGTGGCCATGATGGGGAGGGAGGGGAGGGCTACATCTTGACGGCGCCTCCTCCGAGCCCGCGGACGAGGTGTTTCTGCACGAAGAAGGAGAGGGTGAGGACCGGGACAACGGCCAGGAGGATGGCCACGGCCATCTTGCCCATCTCGATTCCCCGGAAAGTCCAGAAGCCGGCGATGGCCACCGGGAGAGTTCGGCTCTCCCCGCCCGTGAGAATGAGGGCGTAGAAGAGGTCGTTCCAGGAGAGGACGAAGCCGAAGACCGCGGCGGCCCCCAGACCCGGCCGGATGGTGGGCAGCAGGATGCGGAAGAAGGCCCCGAAGACGCTGCACCCATCGATCCGGGCCTGTTCCTCGAGCTCGCGGGGCACCGCGTCGAAAAACCCGATCAAAAACCAAGTGACCACCGGGACCACCAGAGTGAGGTGCGTGACGACCACCCCGGCGAGGGAGTCGATCAGCCCGAGCCGGTAGAAAAGGAGGAAGAACGGAAGGATGAGGATGGCCGGGGGCATCATTTCCGCGCTGAGGATGGAGAAGCGGAGCGGACCGCTCCGGCGGGAGCGCGAGAGGGCGTAGGCGGCCGGACAGCCCACCAGCAGGGCAATCCCCACGGTGCAGAGCCCGACGATGAGGCTGTTGAGGATGTTGCGGGGCACCTCCGTGCGGAGGAGCACTTCCCGCCAGTGGTCGAGGGTGGGCGCGAAGACCCAGCGGCCCGGGTCGGCCACCAGTTCGGCGGGCTTCAGGGACGTGGCGAGGATCCAGACGAAGGGGAAGAGGACGAGGACCAGGGCGAGAGTCACTCCCAGCTCGGTGAGCAGGCGGGCGGCGCGGGAGGGGCGGCGGTTCATGGGTCGGGTGGCAAGGGGCCCTCAGGAACGGCGCAGCACCGTGTAGAGCAGAAAGACCAGAACCAGGGTGACGGCGACGAGGACAAAGGCCATGGCGGCGGCCTCGCCGAGCCGGTAGAAACGAAATCCCGTCTGGTAGATCAGGTACTGGATGGTCTCGGTCGAGGTGCCGGGTCCGCCCCGGGTGATGGCGAAGACGTACTCGAAGACCTTGAAGGCGTCGAGGGAGCGGATGATCAGGGCGACGAGGATGACCGGCCGGAGCAGTGGGAGCGTGAGGTGGAGAAACTGCGACCATCGGCTGGCCCCGTCGACCTCGGCCGCCTCGAAGGGAGAGCGGGGGAGCGACTCCAGCCCGGCGAGGAACATGAGGAACATGAACGGCGTCCACTGCCAGGTATCGATGAGGATCAGGCTGAAGAGGGCCAGTTGGGGTCCGAACCAATCGATGGAGAGGCCGACCCCGCGGAGGAGGAAGGGGATCACCCCGATTTCCGCGTTGAGGAGGAAGCGGAAAAGCAGCCCGACGGCGATCGGGGTGATGAACATCGGGGCGAGGAGCAGCGACCGGGCGAGGTGCCGGGCGCGGTCCAGTCGCTGCACCAGCAGGGCGAGGGCGAGCCCGAGGACCAGCTCGAGGGAGACGGCCCCGAGGACAAAGATCAGCGTGTTGCCGAGCGCATTCCAGAAATTGGGATTGCGGAAGGTGTCGGTGAAATTCTCGGCTCCCGTGAAGCGGATGTCGGACAGCCGGGTCAGTTGGTAGTCGTGCACGGAGATCCACCCCGCGAAGACGAGCGGGTAGACGAGGATGCCCGTGAGCAGGAGGGCGAGCGGGAGGAGGAAGCGAAGACGCAGGCCCATGCGGGGAGGGGAGCGGTAGCCAGGCGAGGGTCCGGGAAGAGACCGGGATCCCCCCGCCCCAAGGGGACGGGGGGATCACACGGGCGGAAACGGCTCAGCGCATCCTTTCCAGTTCGGCGGCCGCGTCGTCGAGCGCCTCCTGGGGTGTCTTCTGCCCGGCCACGGCCGCGTTCAGGTGAGTGCCGACGATGTTGATGACTTCTTCGGCCCCGTTGCCACGGGCGAGGGGGGCGGCATCCTCGAGGATCCCGACGAGGGTGGTGTAGTAGTCTTCCCCGTAGCCTTCCGCCCACACCTGCGGGTCCTCAATGACGCTGCGGCGAACTGGGGCACCCCCGGCCATGACCCTCTCCTTTTCGATCGGCTTGCTCGTGATCCAGGAGATGAAAGTCCAGGCATCGTCGGCGTGTTCGGAATTCGCAGCGATCGACCACGACCAGGTGCCGAGCACCGCCTTGCCGCCGGGCACCTCGTAGAGTTTGAAAAGACCGGCACGCTCACCGGCGATGCCTCCCTCCTCGTTGAGGGTGGGGAGCATCCAATTGTAGCTGAGCATGGTGGCGGCGCGGCCGCCCGCGACGGCCCGGAGCGCTTCATCGAAGCCCCAGTTCAGGGAATTCTCGGGGGCGGACGTCTCGTAGGTATCGATGTAGGCCTCGAGGGCGGCGACCGCCTCCGGACTGTTGATGACCACCTCGCCCTGTTCGTTGAAGACTTCCCCGCCCTCCGCGTAGAGCCAGTTCTTCCACTCCTCCATGATCTTGTAGCCGCGCTGCGGTTGCATGGCCGCCCCGGCCATGGACTCGGTGGTGAGCTCGCGGGCGAGTGCGCGGTACTCGTCGAGGGTCGTTGGAGCGCCCCGCCCCGTCGCCGCGAGAAGATCCTCCCGCACAATCAGGCCGAGCGCGTAATTGTAGTAAGGCACTCCGTAAATGGTGCCGTCGACGATTCCGATCTCCCGCAGCGGAGCGAGAAAATCGGAGAAGTCGTAGCCGGGGATCGCGGCGATCCGCTCGTCGAGCGGGGCGAGGTAGCCCGCCCGGGCAAACTCCGTCATCCACGGATTGTCCACGATGATCACATCGTAGACCGCGGAGGGCGCCAGCGAGGAGGTGAGGATCCGGTCGCGCATGGCGTCGAAGGGCATGGCGTCGAAGTTGACCTCGATGTCCGGATACTCCGCCTCGAACTGGGCGGTGAGTTCCCGAACGATGTCGTACTCGGGAACTTCTTCGATGATGACATTGATCTCGGCGGCGGCGGCTGTGAAGGTGCCGCTCAGCAGAGTGAGGGCGAGGAAGGATGCCTTCCTCCATGGGTTGGGATGGTTCATGGTCCTGTCAGTCCTTTCTCAATCAGGTTCTTGGTTTGGGTTGGAGGGGTTGCGATCGGTGCAGTGGACGGTCGGGAGATCGAGAGCCCCCGGAAGGTCGGTGATCCTTTCGATCCAGACATTGGCGGTTTCCGGCGGGAGGGAGACGGCTGGCGTGCGGAGGCCTACAGTGTAGCAGCCGGCCGCGCGACTGCTCCGCAGTCCGGAAGGACTGTCCTCCACCACGGCGACCTCCGCCGGGGGGAGCTCGAGGCGTTCGGCGGCCCTGCGGTACGGGGCCGGGTCGGGTTTGGGGGCGGGTACTTCCTCCAGGGCCAACGAGAAGCGGAAGCCCGGGAAGCGGGAGAAGAGACCGAGGTTGGTATCGACGATGGCCCGGTGGGAGTTGGAGACCGCCACCTGGGGGATCCCCAGCCTCTCGAAGTGGAGGAGGACCTCTTCGGCACCCTCGCGCAGTTGGAGGGAGGCGGAGTGCTCGCGGTAGAAGGAGCTGATCCCGGCGAGCCATTCCTCCCGGGGAGTGCCCTCCGGCAGTCGGGGGCGCAGCACTTCCCACACTTCCACGATGCCCGCCCCGAGAAAGCGGTCCGCGGGTTCGGCGGACAAGTCGAGGCCGTACCGCCGGCAGGTGTCCAGCAGCGCCCGCAGGTGGAGCGGCTCACTGTCGACGAGGGTACCGTCGACATCCCAGGCAATGGCGCTCGTCTTCATGCGGAAAGGGCGTCGAGGCGGGCGGTCGCCGGGCGCGAGGCGAGCGCCTCGTACTGCCCGCGGTAGTCGAGGTAGAGGGCGTCGTATCGCTCGCGGAAGTGGGACCGCGGCGAGAAGGTGGCCCCGTGGCGGAGGAAGGATCCGAGTCCCTCCCAGTCGTCGGTGGCGCCCGAGGCGAGGGCGCTCATCCAGGCGGCGGCGAGGCAGGAGCCCGGGTGTCCGCCCAGCCGGCGTACCGGCGCGCCGAGGATGTCGGCGGTAATCTGCAACCAGAGGTCGGAGCGGCTGCCGCCGTCGGAGGCCACGAAATCCTCGCAGGGATAGCCGATCGCGCGGAACACCTCGACGTGGTGCCGGAAGGCGCAGGCATAGCCCTCGAGGAGGGCCCGCCAGAAGTGCTCCTTGCGATGGTGGAGGGACCAGCCGGTGACGATGGCCCCGGTCCGGGGATCGTGGACGGGCGTCTTCTCGCCGAGGAAGTAGGGGATGACAAGGAGGCCGTCGGCCCCGGGTTCGGTCTCCGCGGCCTCCGCGTCGAGGAGGGCGTGCGGGTGTTCGGGACGGTTGTCGGGCGGGCACCAGGGTTCGAGGTGTTCGCGGATCCACCAGTTGAGGGCCGATCCCCCGGTCGCCATGCAACCATTGGGCATGTAGTGCCCGGGGAGGAGGTGGTAGTCGAGGAAGACGCGGGCATCCGGGCGGGCTTCCCTCGCGGACAGGAGAATGTCATTGGCTCCACCGAACTTGAGGAGCACCTGGCCCGGCCGGGTGATTCCGGCCGCGTAGGCCGAGGCGATGTGGTCCGCGCAGCCCCCGCAGAGAGGGGTGCCGGCGGACAGGCCGGTCGCCCGGGAAGCCTCCGCGGAGATCGTGCCGATGAGCTCGTGGGAGGCGGAGAGGCGGGGTACCTGGTCGAGGCGGAGATGGCCGAGGGCGAGGAGCTCGGGATCGAGCTGCCCGGTCTGCAGCGAGAGGAGGCCACCCTCGAGGGCCCAGTTCCGGTCGGCCCGCAGCTCACCGGAGAGGCGGTAGAGGAGGTAGTCGTAGGACCCGATCACCGTGGTCGTGGCGGCCCATGCCTCGGGCTCGTGCCGGGCCAGCCAGCGGGTCTTGGCGGTGACCAGTTGCTGGTTGATGCCGTTGCCCGTGCGGGCGAGGAAAGCGGCTTCGTCAATCTCGGTGCGCAGGGTGTCGACCTCCTCCTCGCAGCGACTGTCCGATTGCTGCACCGAGGGCCGCAGGGGTTTTCCCTCCCGGTCGAGGAGGAGGACGGCGGGCAGCATGCCCGTGAGCCCCACCGAGTGTACGGCCCCGGCCGCGAGCCCCGCCTGGCCGAGCAGTTCCGGCACGAGGGCGCAGACATTCGACCACCACTGCTCCGGATCCTCCTCCGCCCACCCGGGATGCGGACAGGAGAGCTCCACCGGCCGGGAAGCGAGCGCATGGGTCTGACCGGCGGCATCGATGAGCACCCCGATGGTCGAGGTCGTCCCGATGTCGATGCCGAGAAAGACCCTCATGCTCAGCGCTGGCGGTCGACCACTTCCATGAAGCGGGCGACCCGTTCCCTTTCGACGGGCTTCCAGGTGTCCCCCCCGACCTTGAAGTGCGTGCCGACGATGCAGCCGTCGGCGAGGCTGAGGATCTCGCCGACATTGTCCCGGTTGACCCCGGTGTTCGCGAGCACCGGCACATCGGGCACAGCCTCGGCCACGCTCCGCAGGTCGGAGGTGGCGGCGGACTGGCCGGTGAGCGGACCGGAGACGAGAACAGCGTCGGCGAGGGAGGAGAAGACCGCGCTGCGTGCCCGCAGTTCGATGGGCCGCTGGTCGAGGCTGTGGGCGAATTCGGCGTTGATGTTGTAGAAGAGCTGGAGATCCTCGCGGCCGAGGGTGCGGCGCAGCCGGACCGCCCGGGCGGCATCCGGCGACCATACTCCCATGTCCGAGGCGAAGACTCCCGTGAAGATCTCGCGGACAAAGGTGGCGCCGGTCGCAGCGGCGATCGCCACCGAGGCGGAGGGATCCCACAAGTAGTTGACGCCAAAGGGGACCCGCAGGTGCGGGCGGACCGCGCTGATCACCGCACTCATCGCGGCGATGCCCTCGGCCGGGGCGGAGAGCTGGTAAGGGCGGTCGTTCTCGTTCCCGAAGAGAATCGCATCCACTCCTCCTTCCTGAAGCGCCTCGATGTCCGCGAGTACCGCCTCGACGAGTCTTTCCGGGCCTCCGTCCGCGTCGTAGAGCGGACTGCCCGGGAGCGCGCCGAGGTGCGCCATGCCGATGATAGTTTTCGAATCTTTACGAAGGGGGGAGCAGTTCATGACGGGATTGTGAGAGAAAACAAACTAGGCGAGGCGGAGGCGTACCCCGGCTTTCGCCAGGCCCGCCTCCAGCGCGGGCGGGGGCGGCTGGTCGGTGACGAGGGTGTCGACGATGGAGAGGTCGCCGATGCGCATGTTGGAGAGACGGTCGAACTTGGAGCTGTCGAGGAGGGCGACCCGGTGGGCGCTTTTCGACAGCAGCGTTTGCTTGATTTCGCTGTCATCGAGCGAGTAGTCGAAGAAGCCCTGCGGGGAAATCCCCGAGGCCCCGAGGAAGAAGAAGTCGAAACGGAACCGGTGGAGTTGTTCCCGGGCCATCGGGCCGACGAGGGAAGGCTCGGTGCCCCGCAGTTCGCCCCCCGGCAGGTACGTCCGGGCGCGGTGGCGGGCAAGGTGCTCGGCGATGCGCAGGCTGTAGGTGAAAATCCTGACCTCCTCGTCGCGGAGGCGGTCGGCGAGGCACAGCGCGGTCGACCCGATGTCCACGGCGAGGGTTTGGCCCGGGGCCACCATCGTGTGGGCGGCCGTGGCGATGGCCAGCTTCGCCTCCGCGTTCTTGCGAATGCGCTCCTCGAGGGCGGGTTCGTCCCGGTCGAAGCCCATGGGCGGCTCCGCCCCCCGGTAGACGGCACCGCCGTGGGTCCTCTCAATGGGCCCGGAGGTGGCCAGGTGATCGAGGTCGCGCCGCACGGTCATCTCCGAGACCCCGACGAGTCGGGCGAGGTCGCCGATCGAAAGGTAGCCCGCTTCCCGAAGAGCCTCGGAGAGCCGCGCGCGGCGCTCGGCCACGGCGCCCCTCGCGATTGGGGAGGGGGAGGAGGCGGAGGAGGAACGAGACATCGCGAGGAAGAACATGGAGGTAGAATTCAAACAGTCAAGCTCTCAAAAGAGTGGAAACTTACACTTGTCTGATCGGAAACTTTCGCCTTCGCTCTTCGGCATGGAACAGGAAACGGTACTTATTACGGGCGCGGGTTCGGGCATCGGAAAAGCGACCGCGCGGGCCTTCGCCCCTCGGGTGGGGGGTCTGGTGCTGGCCGATCTCGACGAGGGGGCCGCGGCTGAGCTGGCCGCCGAGCTCGGGTCGACCGCGATCGCCATGGATATCGACGTGACCGACCGGGACTCGGTGGAGCGCGTCTTCCGGCGAGCGGAGGAAGAGCTTGGGCCCGTCTCGGTGGTCCACGCCAACGCCGGGGTTTCCAGCATGAAACGGGCCATCGACCTGACGGAGGCGGACTGGGAGTACAACCACGCGGTGAACGCCAAGGGAGTCTTCTTCACCAATCAGGTGGCTGTGCGCCACTTCCTTGCCTACGGGCTGTCCGGGCGGATCGTGAACACGGCCTCCCTTGCGGCGAAGGTGGGTGCCCCCTTCCTCGGGCACTACGCGGCGAGCAAGTTCGCGGTGCTTGGCTGGACCCAGTCGTTGGCTCTCGAGGTGGCGGGGCAGGGAATCCGGGTGAACGCGGTCTGCCCCGGCTATGTGAAGACCTCGATGCAGGACCGGGAGGTGGAGTGGGAGGCCCGGCTGCGCGGAGTGCAGTCCGAGCAAGTGCGCCAGGAGTACATCGACCAGACCCCCCTCGGCCGGCTGTGCACTCCCGAGGACGTTGCCGAGGTCGTCCTCTTCCTCGCCTCTGGTGCCTCCGCCTTCATGACGGGCCAAGCCCTCAATGTGACCGGCGGGATCTACAAAGGTTGAGGAGGGCTCGCCCTCACGGCGTCCAGGAGACGCGTGGAGCTCGCGGACGCCGCCGGGGGGATCCGGAGATCACTTTGGGGTGGACAGGGGATCGATCCGTGGGGAGCGTGCGGACGTGGCCAATTTTATCATTATAGAAAGCCCCGGTCCTCTCCTCCTCAGTTTTCCCCATGTCGGGACGGCCTTGCCCCGCGAGGTGGAGGCGACGCTGACGGCAGCCGGCCGTGCCCGGCACGATACGGACTGGCACTTGGAGCGTTTGTATGACTTTGTGTGGGACTTGGGCGTCGGACAGTTGCGGGCTGTCTGGTCGCGTTACCTGATCGACCTGAACCGGGCTCCGGACGACCGGGAGCTCTATCCCGGGATGGTGAGCACGGGTCTCGTACCGACCGTGGATTTCCGCGGTCAGCGAATCGTGCCGGTAGGGGAGGAGCCCGGGGAGGAGGAGCGTCAGCGCCGCCGGGCGCTTTACTGGGAGCCCTACCACCGGGCACTCCGCGACTGGATTCGTGTCCGGCGTGAGGAGTGGGGGCGGGTGGTGGTCATGGAGTGTCACTCCATCGCGCCGGAGTTACCGAGGCTCTTTGCGGGTCGTCTTCCGGACTTCAGCCTCGGGACCTACGATGGGCGGAGCTGCGCTCCCGAGCTGCGGGATCGGCTCGCGAAGGTGCTGGCCTCCTCCGGTCGCAGCCATGAGGTCGACGGGCATTTCCAGGGCGGCTACCTCACCCAGCACTACGGGGCACCCGGCGATGGCGTGCACGTGTTCCAGCTCGAGCAGGCCCTGAGCACCTACGCGGATGAGGAATGGCCCTATGCGTATCGACCGGAAAAGGCGGAGCAGGTGCGCCCGCTTCTGCGGGAACTGGTGAGCGTTGCCTCGGAATGGGCCAGGGGGGGGCTCGCTAGGCGCTGATCCCGGTGCCGGGGTCGGCGGTCTCCGGTGCGGGGGCAGGCGGGCGGACACCGGCCTTCTGGCGGGCGAGGGGGCTGTCCGCGGCGAGGAAGTGCGGCTCAATCCGGGCCTCGCACTCGAGCATGAACTCCTCCGCGTGCATCATGTGCTCGCGCATGATGGCGCGCGCCGAGGTCGGGTCATCGCGCCGGAAGGCAGCGGCGAGATCCTGGTGATAGGAGGAGGCCCGCTTGCGCAGGTCCTCGTGGGGGTGTTCGTAGATGCGGCGGCAGACGGCGAGGTTCTTGAGCAGGGAATTGATGAACCGGCATTGCATCCCGAGCAGTTCGTTCGGGCAGGCCTCGGCGAGGATGTCGTGAAAGTCGAGTTCCGAGAGTCGCTGGGCGTGGTCGACCGGAGTGGCCATGGGCTCGCAGGAGCAGAAGCACATCTCGGCCTCGAGGCGATCGAGGTCCTCCGTGGAGAGTCGGCCGCAGACGGCCGCGGCCAGTTCCGGCTCGAGCACTTTGCGCATCGCGTAGATGTCCCGGAGGGAAAGGTCCCGGGCGTAGAAGTGGTTCCCGAGCAGTTCGAGGGTGCGCTCCGTGGGCACCCGGGTGACCGAGGCCCCACCCCCGGGACCCGTGCGCACGCGGATGAGCCCTTGAATCTCAAGGGCCTTGAGGGCTTCGCGGATGGTCCCCTTGCTGACCCCGAACAGCTCGATCAACTGGGCTTCGGGGGGCAATTTTTCGCCCGGGGCGACGTTCTGCTCCGTGATCCAGAGCCGGATTGACTCCGCGACGCGGTCCGAACGCTTCTGCTTGCGGGGCTTGTGGTCGTGGGTGAGGGCGAAGGTAGGGTTCATCGGCGCAGGCGTCTCGGTTGAAAAACGAATTCCTGAGGATAAATTCCCCCTTCACCCTTGGCAAGGTGGAAACCTCCTTTCACGGAGAGCCCGGAGCCAGCGGGAAATGGCAGGCCGTGGTGTGGCCCGCCGACCCCTCGTGAAGGGTCGGATCCTCCTGGCCGCAAACCTCCCCGGCCCGTGGGCATCGCGTGCGGAACCGGCAGCCCGCCGGGATCCGGGTGGGATCGGGAATTTCCCCTGCGAGCGTGGCGAGGGCATCCTTCCGGTGGAGGTCGGGAATGGCGTCGACGAGAGCCCGCGTGTACGGGTGCCGCGGACGGCGGAAGAGCTCGGCGGCCGGGGCGTTTTCCACGATCCGGCCGAGGTACATGACGGCGACCCGTTCGCAGAGGTACTCGACAACGGCGAGATCGTGGGAAATCAACAGGTAGGAAAGCCCCAGCTCGCCTTGCAACTCCTCGAGGAGCCGTAGGATCTGGGCCTGGATGGAGACATCGAGCGCGGAGACCGGCTCGTCGAGAACGAGCAGCCTCGGTTCGAGGGCGAGGGCCCGGGCAATCCCGATGCGCTGCCGCTGTCCACCCGAGAATTGGTGGGGATAGCGTTGCCGCTGGCGAGGGTCGAGCCCTACCCGCTCCATCAGCTCGACGATCCGTTCCTCGCGGGCGCGGGGCTCGCGGTACTGGGGGAGGCGAGAGAGGGGAAGGCCGAGAATCCGGGCGACCGGCTGGCGCGGATTCAGGGAGGAGTAGGGGTCCTGGAAGACCATCTGCACTTCCGAGCGCAACCAGCGCAGCCCCTCGCGGTCGAGAGTCCCCAATTCCCGGCCGCGGTAGTGGATGGTGCCGCTCGTGGGGGCGAGCAAACGGAGGAGAAGCTTGCCGGTGGTCGATTTTCCGCAACCGGACTCCCCGACCAACCCGAGGGTCTCCCCCTCCTCGAGACGCAGGGAAACACCGTCGACCGCGGTGAGTTCCCGGCGCGGCTTGCTTCCCAGCCATCCACCCCCGACCGGAAAGGTCCGGCGGAGGTTTTCAACCGTGAGCAGTGGTGGGCGTGGAGGATTCACGGGCGGAGGGGTGGGCTGCCCGCGCGGAAGCAGCGGACCGCGTGGTCGGCGGAGACCGGGTGGGCCGCGGGAAGGTCGGCCCAGCAGTCGTCCCCGGCTTCGCCGCAGCGGTTGGCGTAGGGGCAGCCGGGGAGGGGATGGGCGAGATTGGGGGGAAGGCCCGGAATCGGAGCGAGTTTCCTCTCCCCGGTCGGATCGGGCCGGGCGCCGAGGAGGTCGCGGGTGTAGGGGTGGGCAGGCGCGCGGAAGAGTGCGTCGGCCGGCGCCCGCTCGAGGAGGTGGCCCGCGTAGAGCACCATCACCTCGTCGGCGACTTGGCGGACCACCCCGAAGTCGTGGGTGATGAGGAGGAGCGCGAGCCGGTACTCCTCGCGCAGTTCCCGGAGGAGGCGGAGGATCTGGGCCTGGACGGTCACGTCGAGAGCGGTGGTGGGTTCATCCGCGAGGAGGAGGGAGGGCCCGCAGAGCAGCGCCATGGCGATCATGACCCGCTGGCGGAGACCGCCGGAGAGCTGGAAGGGAAAGGCGTCGAGCCGGGTGGCGGGTTCCGGAATGTGGACCCGCGCGAGCATTGCCACGGCCCTCTCCCGCGCGGCCCGTGGCGAGACCTTCTCGTGCTGGCGAAGCACCTCCATCATCTGGTCCCCGACCGTGAAGGCGGGATCGAGGGAGGTCATCGGGTCCTGGAAGATCATGGCGATCTCGCTTCCGCGGAGCCGATTGAGCGCGCCCCGGGAGAGCGCACGCAGGTCCCTGCCGCGGTAGAGGATACGCCCCGCGGTGATGCGTCCCGGCGGATCCGGGAGCAAGCCGAGGAGGGAGAGGGCGGTGACCGACTTGCCGCTGCCGGACTCGCCGACCAGCGCGAGGACTTCGCCTTCGTGGAGGGAGAAGGAGAGGTCGTGCACCGCGATCGCCCGACCGGCGGGGGTGCGGAATTCGCAGCGGAGGCCCTCCACGGCGAGGAGAGGTGTCCCCCTTTCCCCGGAGCGGGAGGGGCCGGGGCCAGCGTTCCCGTTCATACGCGGAGCTTCGGGTCGAGTGCGTCCCGCAGGCCATCGCCAAGCAGGTTGAAGCTGAGGGCGACCAGCAGAAGGAGAACGCCCGGAACCATGGACACATGCGGGGCCAGCGCGAGCACGCTCCGGCCGTCGGAGGTCATCACGCCCCAGTCGGCGGTGGGCGGCTGTACCCCGAGGCCGAGGAAGGAGAGTCCTGCCGCGAAGACGACCTGCAGGCCGAGGGAGAGGGTCGCGTAGACAATCATGGGGGCGGTGACATTGGGCAGGATCTCGCGGAGGAGAATGCTGGCGTCTCCGGCTCCGGAGGACCGTGCCGCCGCTACGAAGTCCTCCTCGGCCACGGTGAGGGTGGAAGTGTAGACCACCCGGGTCATGTAGGGCAGGAGGACGATGAAGATGGAGATCATGACGTTGGTCATGCCCGGCCCGAGAATCCCGGCGATGGCGATGGCGAGAAGGACGGCCGGAAACGCGTAGAGGATGTCGAGCAGCCGCATGACCAGCTCCCCGATGCCCCGGCGGTAGTAGCCGGCCACCATGCCGAGGAGGAGGCTGACAACCGTGGCAGCGGCCACCGGGATGAACGCCATGGGCAGGGCCACCCGCCCGCCCCAGAGCAGGCGGGTCAGCATGTCCCGGCCCTGCTGGTCGAGACCGAGCAGGTGCCCGGGGGTGCCGATGCCGCCAAGGCGAAGGACGGGGTTCGCCTCGTTCGGACCGTACGGGGAGATCCAGGGGGCGACCAGGCTGGCGAGGGCCACGAGGAGGAGAAAGATTCCGGAGGCGAGCGCCCAACGGTCGCGCCGGAGCGCCTTCCCGAACAGGCGGAGCGCGGATTCCGGCCGCTGGCCCCGGGCGGCTTCCCCGGCCTCCCAGACCCGGCGTGCCTCGGCACCAGTGGGTTGGGAAGACGGCTTCGTGGAAGAGGGGGAAGGAGCGGGCACGGGAAGGATCGAGGGTTTCAACCAGCGCGCAGCCGCGGGTTGAGATAAGCGACCGCGAGGTCGGCGAGGAGGTTGAGAACGACGAAGAACAGGGCGATGAAGAGCATGGCGGCCTGCACGACCGGGATGTCCTTGGCGAGGACGGCCTGGTAGAGTTGTTGACCGATTCCCGGCCAGGAGAAGATCACCTCGACGAAGACCGTGCCCCCGAGGAGAAAGCCGGCTTGCAGCCCGGTGATGGAGATCACCGGGGGCAGGGCGTTGCGGAGGGTGTGGCGAAGGATGACCCGGTGGGAGGGTAGACCGCGCGCGCGCAGGGCGACGACGAAATCGCTGCGGACGACCTCCAGCACGGAGGAGCGGGTCAGCCGGGTGATCACCGCCATGGGAATGGCGGAAGTGGCCAGAGCTGGCAGGAACAGGTGGTGGAGAAGCTCGAGGCGGCCTCCGTCTCCCCGCAGCGACTGCATGCCGCTCGTGGGGAACCAGCCGAGCTCGAGGGAGAAGAAGTAGATGAGCAGGAGGGCGAGCCAGAAGGGGGGCGCCGCGGATCCGAACACGGCGAGAAAGGTGCCCAGCCGGTCCACCCACGAGTACTGGCGGACGGCGGAGAGGATGCCGATCGGCAGACCCACCGCGAGGGCGAGGAGGAGGGCCGCTCCGGCGAGGAGGAGGGTATTGAGGAACTTCGGCACGACCACGGACGCCACCGGGACCTGCAGGGCGATGGATCGCCCCATGTCTCCTTGGAGGAATCCCCCCAACCAGGAGAAGTACTGCCGGTAGAGTGGTTGGTCGAGGCCGAGCTCGGCCCGGATCTCCGCGATCTTATCGGCGGTGGCCCGTGGCCCGAGGAGAGTGGCAGCGACGTCCCCGGGTACCAGCTGCAGAAAGAGGAAAAGGACCACCGACACCCCGAAGAGGATCGGGACGATCGCGAGGATGCGCAGGAGTGCGTAGCGGGCCATCGGGTCCGGGAGGGCTGCGGGGAGGGAACTTCGGGAGCTTTCAGAAAGAACCGGGGACGGCGGGCGGACAAGCCCGGCCGTCCCCGGCAGACGCGAGCGGGACGATCCCGCTCAGCGCAGTTCAATCGTACGGTAGTCCCGCCAGTTCTGGGGGGCGGCCACATAGCCCTCCACATTGGGCCCGAGGAGGACGGGAGTCTTTCCGTGGACGATGGGGAGGAGGGCGGCGTCCTCCATCATGACGCGGTTGGCCTCGGCATAGAGAGATTCGCGTTCGGCGTCGTCGATCTCCACGAGGGCCCCATCGAGAAGTGCATCGACCTCCTCGCTCTGGTACCAGCCGACATTGGTGCCTTCGGGAGGATGCCACTTGGAGTGACCGACGACCTCGACCCAGAGGGGAGTGGTCATGCCCCAGGACATCCAGGAGGCGGATTGGCCCTGCTGCAGACCCTTCCACCAGAAGGACAGGTAGGTCTGCCATTCGTAGGCCTCCAGCTCCACGTTGAAGCCCACCTCGTTGAGGTTGCGCTGGATCCACTCGGAAATCGCGATGGGGGCCATATTCCCGGAGCCGCCGGTTGGGATCAGCCATGTCATGGTCGGGCCGCCGTCCGGGCAGGATGAGGCGGCGAGCAGCTCCTGGGCCCGGATGGGATCGTAGGCATTCTTCCGGAAGTCCGCATCGAACGAAGGACTGCCCGGCACGATCATGCCGTAGGCGGGTACCGCGGCCCCCTTGAGGAGATTCTCGGCGATGCCCTGCCGGTCAATCGCGTGGGAGATCGCCTGCCGATACTTCGGATCGTCGAGGCAGGGCTCCCGCAGGTTGAGAGCGAAGTAGATCACATGCGGGGAGGCGGCCTGCTCGACCTGGAACCCGCGGCGCTCCATCGCGTCCAGCCAGTCGGGCGGGGGACTCCAGATGAGGTCCACCTCTCCCGCCTGCAGCGCGGCGACCCGGGCCGCCGGATCGGTCATCGGGCGAAAAATGAGCCGCTCGATTCGCGGGCCGGTGTAGCGGGGATCGTCGAGCTGGTCGCCCCAGTAGTCGTCGAACCGCTCGAGGACGATCTTCTCGCCGCGCACCCGCTCAACGAAACGGAAGGGGCCGGTGCCCACCGGGTGCTCGCCGATCTCTTCGTTGCCCCACTTTTCCCAGTTGGCGGGACTCATCAGGCTGGTGTTCCCGCAACCGCCGTCGACCATCTTGCCGATGAACTCGCCGAAGGGTCGGTTCAAGTGGAAGCGGATGGTGCTCTCGTCGACGACTTCCAGGCTTTCGAGAGCCTGCCAGGAAAAGGCGGTGCAGGCGGCGGCCTTCGCGGAGTACTGCTCGGCCTCGGGATTCCACATGCGTTCGATGTTCCACCGGACGGCTTCCGCATCCAGTTCCGTGCCGTCGTGGAATTTCACGCCTTCCCGGAGGTGGAAGGTGTAGGTGAGACCATCGTCCGAGATTTCCCATGATTCGGCCAGGCCGGGAATGATCGGGGGCTGGTCGACGCCTTCGGCCGTGAGATCCTCCATCACGAGAGTGTCGAACATATTGCGGTTCACCTTCCAGGTGATCCAGCCGCCGGCAGCCTGGTTGTCGAGGAAGTCGGCTTCGGCGTCCATGGCGACAATCAGGGTGCCGCCGTTCTCCTCCGCTGCGAGTGCAGGGGTGGCCCCCACCCCTGCGAAGAGGAAGAGGGCGACCGCCGCCGCAAGCGGGGAGCGGGTCCGTGGATGATTTGGGTTCTTGCTCATGGGTATCGTGGGTTGGTTGTCCCGGGAGCCTGACGTTGGGTTGGGCTCCCGGGTCCTCGAAGGGAGGATAGGCGATGCCACTTTCGAGACTTGCCCCGCTCAACGAAGGCTGTCAACGATTTATTATTATAGAAAGCAGCCAGACTCGATTTTATGGGCAAATTTTCCCGGAAAAAGGGGAGTAAGACAAAAAACTATGAGGATTAAAGGCCTTCGATTGTGGCGCGTCGCCTTGCCCCTGCGGGAGCGTTGGCGGACTGGGGCGAGTGAGGAAACGGAGATCGAGTCGGTCGTGGTGGGCCTGCAGACCGACACGGGGGTGGGCTGGGGGGAGACGGCTCCCCATCGGGCTCCCCTCTACTCGCCGGAGTGGGCCCGGGGAGTGTTCCACTTGCTGGCGGAGGAGCTGGGGCCGCGTTTGCTCGGGGCGGACCTCGCCACCGGGGAGGAGCTGCAGGAGTGTTTGCGCCCGTACAAGGGCAACCGCTTTGCCAAGGCCGGTCTCGATCTCGCCTTGTGGGATGCGCTGGCGCGGGCCGACGGGCAGCCCGTTTGGCGCCGGATCGGTGGACGGCCGGACCCGGTGGCCGTCGGAGCGGACCTCGGGGTCGTCGACTCGGAGCGGGAACTGCTGGCGGCCGTGGAGCGGTTCGTGGAGGAAGGCTTCGAGCGGGTGAAGCTGAAGGTGCGACCCGGATGGGGCGCCGGGCCGGTGCGGGCCGTGCGGCGGGCCTTCCCCGAGCTCGTGCTGCACGCGGACGGCAACAGCAGCTTCACCCTGCGGGACATGCGCCTTTTCCGGGAACTCGACGAACTGGGGCTGGCCATGATCGAACAACCCCTCCAGCACGATGACCTCCTCGGTCACGCCCGGCTCCAGCAGATCCTGCAGACGCCGATCTGCCTCGACGAATCCATCAACGGACCGGAGCGGGCGCGGCATGCTCTCGAGCTGGGTGCGTGCCGGTGGGTGAACATCAAGGTTGCCCGGGTGGGCGGGCTGACCCCGGCGCTGGAGGTGCACCGGCTTTGTCGGGAGGCGGGGGTGCCCATGTGGATGGGCAGCATGCTCGAGTCGGCGCTCGGCCAGGCTCCCTCCCTGGCCATGGCGACTCTTCCGGGGATGGATTACCCCTCGGATCTTTTCCCGAGCAGCCGTTTTCTCGCCGCTGAGCTGGCCGAGCCCGAGCTCGCGCTCAGCGCGCCTTCCCGCATGCTCCCGCCGGAGGGTCCTGGCTTCGGGTTCCTGCCGCGGCCCGGGCCACTCCTCGCTTATGGCCGGGAAACGGTTGCCCTCGGTGAGGTCGATGCGTTCGCGGCCTGGTCACCCGAGTCCCTCCAGCCGTAGGCCACGGTAGCGGTTTCCTGCCCGTTCAGGCGGAGAATCCGGCCGTCGCGGAGGAGGCAGTTCGGCTCCTCGAGCACCCGGCCGAGGCAACGCCCGTCCCGCATGACGGCGGCGCCCAGGTAGAGGGCTGCCGCATTCCTCTCGCCCTCGAGCAGGCGTGGGTCGCTTGTGCGCACGAGACGGGCGTTCCCCTCCGAGTCGATTTCCACGCTCTCGACTTCCCCGAGCGCCAGTTCCAGGCCCGCCCGGGCACACAGGAAGCCCTCCACCCGGGGAAAGGGGCTCATGGCCCCGAGGGCGGTTTCCGCGGCGAGTGCCGCAAGGGATTCCGGTGGGCGGATGGCATTGAGGAGGACCGCGACCGCGGCATCGCCCGCCCGCCGGATTTCCCCCGCGCGATCGGTCCGCCGCTGGACGCGCGCGGAGTTTGCGGCATGCAGGTCGGCGGAGAGGCGGTGCAGGGCGATCAAGCCGACATCGCCCTCCGGGTTCGCGCTGAGGATCGTTTCCACGGCTTCCCGGGCGGACTCCCCCCGTTCCATGCGTTGGAGGGTCTCCAGATTGTAGGGAAGCCCGGAGATCCCGTGGGTCTGGGGCAGTCGATGCCCTGTGACGAGGCCGGTGGGACTGGCGGCGACAAAGGCTTCGAGGGGCTCGGGGCGCTCGGGACCGCTGGCAATCAAGGCGGCACACGGGGCGGCGGAGTAGGGCGCTGGCGGCTCCACGCCGGTGCGCTCTCCGGCGAGAAAGAGGGTGCGGGACCCGCCCCGCTGGGTGGTGGCCCGGAGAATTCGCCCGTCCTCCCCGAGGGCGGCAAAACTGCAAAAGCCCCCGATGGAGCCGGAACCGACCCGCTCCACGGCACGGAGGGCCGCGAAGAGCGCGCTGCCGGCGCGGGGGCCGGTCGCTGCGAGGGCGAGCGTCATGGAGTCGGGAGGATGGTAAGGAACCGGGTGGTCCGTCCGCGGAGAGGGAGGAAAACGGGAGGCGTCCCGGACGCGAGCGCAAACGGAGACTCGCGGGTCTGGAGGCCTCCGCATGAGCCGGCGAAACGTGGCCCGCCCGGAGGTTGAGGACCGCCTGGCGTTACTCGTCCTTCGGCGGGCGCCGGTGCTCCTTGACCTCCTCGGCGAGGGCGGATTCGGCGGAGTCGGCGTGGCCGTAGTCCTCCTCGGCGAACTGCAGCTCCGTAGCGAGCTCGCGGTCGACGCCGGCCCGGGGGAGATGGCTGCGGGCGGCGAGGAAGAAGATGGGCACGGAGAGGATAGCCACGAGCAGGCTGTCCCAGGGGGCCTGGATCCAGTCGAGCCCATTGCCGTAGCCGCCGAGCAGGGCGACCCCGCCGAGGACGATCAGGTAGGGCACGAGCCAGACGGCGCCACGGGCGTGCAGGCGCGCCCCGTCGTGGGCGCGGAGCTTGGGGCTGAGAATCAGCAAGCCCACGGCGAGGAGGAGGAGGAGCCGCCACATGGTGTCCCAGCCGGACCAGTAGACCATGAGGGTCGCGGCGATAAAGGTGAGCATGGCCACGATCGCTCCTCCCGGCAGGGAAAAGGGTCGCGGGTAATCGGCGAGCACCCTGCGGAAGGAGAGGACCGCGACCGGACCGATCATGAAAGAGAGGACGAGGGCCGAACTGTTCAAGGCCACGAGGCCCTCAAAGCTGGTGGTGAAGAGGAGGACCCCGCCGACCACGAAGTTGAGGACGAGGGCGTAGAGGGGGACCCCCGAGGAGTTCAGCTTGGCGAAGAGGCGGGGGAAGACCCCGTTTTCGGACATGGCCATGGCGAGGCGCCCGTTCGAGCCCGTGGAGACGAGCCCGCCCCCGAGGGGCGAGAGGACGGCGGCCACATTCAGCATGGAGACGAGCCAAAGGATGCCCACGGAGGTGGCGAGGGCCCCGAGCGGTCCGAGGCTATGGGTGGCGTCGAGGGAGGACCAGCCGCCGGAGAGCTCCTCCTTGCTGAGTCCCCCCACGAAGACGATCTGGATGGCTCCGTAGACGAGGAAGCAGATGAGGATGGAGAGGATGAGGGCGCGGGGGATCGTCTTCTGGGGGTTGCGGGTCTCCCCGGCCATGTCGATGGCGTGCCGGAAGCCGATGAAGGCGAAGGCAATCCCGCCGGAGGCGACGGCCGCGAAGATGCCTTCCAGCCCGAGCGGGGCAAACCCGCCATGGGCGGTGAAGTTGGAGGCGTCGAAGCGATCGGCGAAGATGACGAGGACGAAGACCACCGGGAAGACCAGCTTCACCCAGGTGAGACTCGTGTTGACCTTCGCGAAGAGGGCGACCCCGAAAGCGTTGAGAAGGGTCATCACCCCGAGCAGGCCGAGTGAGGCGATGATGCCGAGGAAGGAGAGGCCCTCGTCCTGCCCGCCGTGCAGGGCGGGCAGGTAGGTCGAGGCGTAGCGCATGGCTGCCTCCACCTCGATGGGGGCGGTGGTGCAGTAACCCGCCCAGGCGCTCCAGCCGAGCACGGTGGAGAGAAGGCGGCCGTGGCTGAACTGGGGGATGCGGGCGAGTCCGCCGGCCACCGGAAACATCGCGGTGATCTCGGCGAAGGTCAGGGCGAGGAACATCATCGCCACTGCGCCAATCGTCCAGGAGATGATGGCGGCGGGTCCCGCCAGCTGGCTGGCGAGGAGGGGGGAGAAGAGCCAGCCGGAGCCGAGAACGCCCCCGACGGCGATGAAGGTGAGGCCGATGAGCCCGATTTCACGTCGAAAGGCCATGGTAGGAAGGGGGTTGGAGGTGGAGGTTGGGGAAGAGGAAGGCGACGGAAGCGTCGGCGACCATAGGGATGGGGGAAGCGGAAACAATGCCAATTTTCAACCGGGATTTCCCTCGCTCGGCACGACGGCCGATCGGCTTTGGGAAGGTGAGAAGACCTTCTGCCGTGAGAAGTGTAGCTCCGTGTGCCAATGCCTCGGAGGATCCGGAACTCTTCGCTCTCGCTGCATCCCACCGTTTGTCTCGATGGCCGCGACGACTCGTCCGTTTTCTCCACCTCTCTTCGCTGTCTCCTGTATCTCCGGGCCCATGGCCTCCATCGACTTTCAGGACGGCCGCATATCGTAAGGCGACCACGAAAGGATCCACGGCATCGACGGGCCCATCGCGGATGGCGAATTCGTGGTCATTGTGGGTGCCTCTGGTTGCGGCAAGTCGACGCTCCTCCGCATGATTGCCGGCCTCGAAAAGATCACCAGCGGCGAGATCCGGATCGGGGAGCGGGTGGTCAACGGGCTGGAGCCCTCCGAGCGGGACATCGCCATGGTCTTCCAGAACGACGCGCTCTACCCCCCATGAGCGTGGCCCGGAACATGGCTTACAGCCTGCGGATCCGCGGTCTCGGCAAGGCGGAGATCGAGCGGAAGGTGCGGGAGGCTGCCGAGATCCTCGAGATCACCGAGTATCTCGACCGCAAGCCCCGCCAGCTCAGCGGGGGGCAGCGCCAGCGGGTGGCCATGGGACGGGCGATCGTACGCGACCCGGCCGTTTTCCTCTTCGACGAGCCGCTCTCCAACCTCGATGCCAAACTCCGTGTGCAAATGCGCCTGGAGATCCGGCGCCTGCAGGAGCGCCTCGGCACGACGAGCGTCTACGTGACTCACGACCAGGTGGAGGCAATGACCGTGGGCGACCGTCTGATGGTCCTCAACGGGGGCCGGGTCGAGCCGTTCGCCAGCCCCATCGAGATCTACCGCCGACCGGCATCGGCTTTCGTGGCGGGCTTGAATGGCTCGCCCTCCATGAATTTCCTGCCCGCGACGATGGATGGGAAGGTGCCGGTCTTTGAGGACGTCACCCGGTTGCCGGCGTCGGCGGCCGGCCGCAGCAGCGGCCCGGTCACCCCCGGGATCCGGCCGGAGGCGGTCCACGAGGATCCTGAGGGGAACCTGACGGTGACGGTCGGGATGCTCGAACCGCTCGGCGCGAACACGCTCCTGCACGGCACGGTCGGCCGGGGCGGACACCCGCTGACGATTGTCCTCGAGGGAATCCGCGAGCTGGAAGGAGGCGCTGTAGTCCGTTTCGCGGTCGACCCGGGGGCGGTTCACCTTTTCGATCCGGAGAGTGGAACCCGAATCAACGGACTCGCCGCGCAAGGAATGCTTCATGGGGCGGGAGATGGAGCAGGGTTCCCTCGTGATCGGGCATCGTGGCATGCCTGTGTGCCTTCCGGAAAATTCTTTGGCCGGTTTCCGCGCGTGTCGGCGGGCGGGGCTCCGGGCCGTGGAGATGGATCTCCATCTCGACGCGGAGGGTGAGTTCTGGGTGCTGCACGACCCGGTGCCCGGTGAGCGCCACTTGCCGAAGGGGGCCGGGCCGGCCGATTTCCCGTGGTGGGGTCGGCCAGTGTACCGGCTGACCGGGGCGGAGCGCCGGCAACTCCGCGCGGTGGATCGGCCATCGGGACGGCCGCAATGCGGGGGAGGAGAGCCAATTCCAAGTTTCCGGGAGCTGCTCGCCGAGTTCGGGTCGGCCGTGGGGGATGGGGGCGAGACGGAGGGCAGCGAAAACGAGGGGAATGGGCCGCCACTGCAGTCCGCCCCGGCCCTCTGGGTGGTGGAGATCAAGTCGGATCCGCTGGATCCGGAGTCCCCTACGCCGGAGACGGTAGCCGCGGCTTTCCTCCAGCACTGGCGGCAGGCCCCCGCCGGGATTCGCATCGCTGTCAAAAGTTTCGACTGGCGGGTGCTGGACGCGCTCGAGGAGGCCGGCCGGGGGGAGGGTCCGCGCTGCGGTGCGCTCGTTGCCCGACCGCGCGACGAACGCGATCGCCCGGAGCCCGGCAATCTCTACCCGGGATCGCCCTGGCTGGGGAGGGCGGGCGAGAGGCTGGCGAAGGGGAGCGCCAGTGGCGACGGCGAGAAGGCGGGCGCGCGAGGGGGTTCCGTCGCGTGGGGGAAAGACGGCGGTGCCGTCGGCCGGATCAGTGACGAAGCTCTCGTCGCAGTGGCGGCGGCGCGGGGCTGGTCCTTCCTCTCGGTGCGGGCGGACGGGGATTGTGGCGCCCTGGTATCGGTCGCCCATCCGGCAGGGATCGCGGTGTGGGCGTGGACGGTCGACGATCCGGAGGAGGCCTGTGCGCTCGCCACGAAGGGGGTCGACGGGCTCATCAGTGATGACCCGGTCGCGATCCGGGACGCTCTCGCCGGAGGCGTTGGAAAAGCGTCGGTCGGTGCGGGAGGGGAGACTTCCCGTTGACACTGCCCCGCTCACCGTCAAAGACACAAAGGGTGCTCGTTTTTCGGGACTCGCTTCCTCTCCCCGTTGCGGGCACGGCCCTCTCCGCGAACCCTTCCGTTGCCACCTCCTATCTCCCCCCAACCCACCACTCGTCTCATGTCCACCACCGCTCCCCTCCACCAGCGTCCGGCCTGGCAGCAGCTCCAGGAACACTACGAATCGATCCACTCCACCCACCTGCGCGAGCTTTTCGATGGGGATGCCTCCCGGGCGGAGCGCCTCTCCGCCGAGGCCTGCGGCCTCTACCTCGACTACTCGAAGAACCGGGTGACCGACGAGACCCTCCGGCTGCTCCGCGAGCTGGCCGAGCAGAGCGGGCTGCGGGAACGGATCGAGGCGATGTTTCGCGGGGACCGGATCAATGTTTCCGAGGATCGCTCTGTGCTCCATGTCGCCTTGCGGGCCCCGCGCTCGGAGTCGATCGTCGTGGACGGGGTCAACGTGGTCGAGGAGGTACACAAGGTCCTCGACCGGATGGCCGCCTTTGCCGATCAGGTCCGCTCCGGCGAGTGGAAGGGCCACACGGGGCAGCGTATCCGCAACGTGGTCAACATCGGCATCGGGGGATCCGACCTCGGTCCGGTGATGGCCTATGAGGCCCTCCGCCACTACAGCCAGCGCGACCTTACCTTCCGCTTTGTCTCGAACGTCGACTCCACCGACTTCGTCGAGAATACCCGGGATCTCGATCCGGCGGAGACCCTCTTCATCGTTGCCTCGAAGACTTTCGGCACGCTCGAGACGATGACCAACGCGCACACCGCGCGGGAGTGGTGCCTGTCCGCGCTCGGCGACGAGGCTGCGGTCGCCCGGCACTTCGTGGCCGTCTCCACGAACGCGGAGCGGGTCTCCGAGTTCGGCATCAATACCGACAACATGTTCGGGTTCTGGGATTGGGTGGGTGGCCGCTATTCCATGGACTCCGCCATCGGGCTCTCGACTATGATTGCGGTCGGTCCGGAACAGTTCGGCGAGATGCTCGCGGGCTTCTACGCTATGGACGAGCACTTTCGCACGGCCGACTTCAGCGAGAACCTTCCGGTCACCCTCGGGCTGCTCGCGGTCTGGTACAACGACTTCTTCGGGGCCCAGACTTGCGCGGTGCTCCCCTACAGCCAGTACCTGAAGCGCTTCCCCGCCTACCTCCAGCAACTCACCATGGAGTCCAACGGGAAGCACGTGACCCTCGAGGGCGCGCCGGTGGAAACCGAGACGGGACCGATCTACTGGGGGGAGCCTGGCACGAACGGGCAGCATAGCTTCTACCAGTTGATCCACCAGGGCACCAAGCTGATCCCGGTCGATTTTCTCGGTTTCGGGAAGACCCCCAACCCGCTCGGCGACCACCACGATATTCTCATGTCGAACATCTTCGCCCAGGCCCAGGCGCTCGCCTTCGGCAAGACCGCCGAGGAAATCCGGGCCGAGGGCGTCGCCGAGGAAGTCATCCCCCACAAGGTCATGCAGGGCAACCGGCCCACCAACGTCCTCCTCGCCGAAAAGCTCACCCCCTACCAGCTGGGCACCCTCGTCGCCCTCTACGAGCACAGCGTCTTTACCCAGGGCACGATCTGGGGGATCGACTCCTTCGACCAGTGGGGCGTCGAGCTCGGCAAGGTCCTCGCCAAAGCGATCATCCCCGAGCTCACCGCGGACAGCGAGCCCGACCTCGCCCACGACGCTTCCACCAATTCCCTGATCCGTCGCTACCGCCAACTGAAACAGTAAGCGCGCGAGCTCCCGGAGAAGCTCTCCGGGAAACTGTCCACGAATCCCTCCCTGCGGGTGGAGGGGAAATCGAATTTTCGTGGCCCAAAGGTGGCGGGTCGCAGGGAGACGAGCGCTACGAGAGCGGAAAGGCCGGGCAGGGGAGGGGGGGCAGCCGGAAACAGGTCATGAAAAAGGGATCGGTCCCCGAGTCCCCCTTCCTTCTGGGCCCTGCCGGTGTCCGCTACGCCTCGACCCGACCCGCAGTCCCACCGCCGGCGACCAGCCGACGGATCCCTCGCGGAAAAAATCCGGAAACCGCGGGAGAAAACCCATCGACACCTCTCCCATCCCCAACCGACCCCGCAGGAAAATCAGCAGACACCCATTGCGAGTGAGAATCTGCAGACACCCATAGAAAGAGCCCGCCGGGATTTTGCGGACACCCATTGGATAGAGAAGAGAATATTCACAAAAGGCCGGTGCGCCGCAGAAAGCCGGTGCGATGGGCGAGGAAACGGCAGGGCGGGAGGACTCCGTAAACACCCGTCCATTCGAGCGGGAGTCCTCGGACACCCATCGAACGCACAAACCCCCATCGAAATCCGGTTAGGACCCTCCGGAAAATTGGAGGAGATCCTTCGCCGCCTCCTTTGCTCCCGCGTGAGTCAGGTCGGCCGCTGGGAGCGAATGACCCCAGTCAACCCTCCCGGGCGGTTCTCTTTGCGGGTCTCAGTGGATCTCGATGGAAAGGCGCGCTTCGGAGAAACTCGATCGAAACCGCAGGGCTCTCTGAATTACAAAAAGTAATCGATTGGTAAGACCACCCGTTGCGCGTTGGCTTCTCAGCGAGGTTGATCCGAGCGCTCGGTGGTCGCCACCCGCTCCAGTTGCGCAGGCGGGTAGAAAATGGGTGTCCGCGATTTCCCCTGTCCATGCTGCTGCTGGCGGCCGCGCTAATCCGCGAGCAGGAACACGGCACCATTGAGCACCTGCTGGTCATGCCGCTGAGCCCGTTGGAGATCATGCTCGGCAGGGTGTGGGCCAATGCGCTGGTCGTGGAGGCCGGCACGCTGGCCTGCCTCTTTCTGGTCATCCGAGGGCTGCTCGCGATCCCCCTCGCCGGCTCGCTCGCGCTGTTCATGTTCGGGACCTTCATCGATCAGTTCACTATCACGGCCATCGGTATGGTGTTGATCACGCTGGTGGGGTCGGTTGCCCAATTCGTCCCGCTGCTGCTGGTCAACATGCCCATGATCCTCCTGTCCGGCGTATTCACGCCCGCCGATTCCGTGCCGGAGGCCCTGCAATGGCTCATGATCATCTTGCCCATGCGCTATTACGAGGAGTTGTCCGTTGCGGTGTTGTTCCGCGACGCCGGCACCGCGGTGCTAGGCCGGGAGTTGCTGCTGATGGCGCTGATCGGCGCGGCCGCCTTCGCGGTCTCGCTGCTGCGGTTTCGACAGCATTTCAGCGCGGTGGGCAGCAGTTAGGGCCCGAACCGGGGCGCAAGGCCGCTGCGCCCCCGGTCGCCGGGTACAGCCGCGTCCACCTCGGGCCGGTCGAAATAGTGAAGAGATCTTTTGATCACTCGTTCTCGACCGCTCGCACGTCTGCAGCCTTGTCGCCACTCAGCTTTGCCCCCGCAAAGGCCTCGGAGTCCGGCAGATGCAATCGCAGGTCGCGCACCTCCAGGATCTCGACCGCAAGCTCTCCGGTGGTGGAGAGATCGAGCAGGTGGCCCCCAGCCGTGCGGTCATCAGCCAGAAAGTGCAGGTGATAGCCGGGCGCGCGTAGCCCTTTCGCATAGTCCGGGCTGCGAAAGCCCACGAGGGTTCCGGTGATGTTGCTGTGCTCAAACACGGCTTGCTGCTTCACCACCTCGGTCAAGCGGGGATACGGTGGCGTCTGCTTGGGCACCGAGCGGGCCTGCAGCGTGGCGAAAGTCCCCTGGATGCGAAACGCGTAGAAGAGGTTTGGGTTCGGGGCCATGCCGTCCAGCGCCCGGAACAAAGCGTCCTTGCTCGGTTGGGGGCCGATAATGCCTGTGCGCTGCGCCTTGAACGGCACGACGCTCGCATACGGCGAGCGCACCTGCGGGGAGGGTTGCTGCGGTATCCCGGTCACGGGCACCTGCCAGACTTCGCCGTCGAGCACGATCATCTCGCCGTCCAGGCCGTTGAAGGTTCCCAGACCCAGAGTGCCTTGTTCGGAGAGCGTCCCCACACGCAGGTCGCCGTCGTAGACCCCTTCCAGCAGGGCCTCCAGGGTGCCGTACTGGAAGATGACCGTCTCGGCGCGCTGCGTCTCTTTTGCCCCCAGCGGCAGGGTCAAAAACATGAGCCAGAGCAGAGCGAATGGCCTTCGCGTTGCTCGTCGTGCGGGGTCAAGAGGGGACATAGGGCTTGCGTTGTGTCGGGGGAGGAATTTCCCAGACACCCATTGGATAAAGAGAAGAGTACCCACAAAAATCCGGTGCGCCAGAGAAAGCCGGTGCGATGGGCGAGGAAACGGCGGGGAGGGGAGGACTTCCTAGACACCTGTCACGCATCAATTCGGGCGGGAGGCCTCGGACACCCATTGAACGAACAGACCCCCATAGAAATCCGGTTAGGACCCTCCGGAAAATTAGAGGAGATCCTTCGCCGCCTCCTTTGTTCCCGCGTGAGAACAGGTCGGCCACTGGGAGCAAATCACCCCAGTCAACCCTCCCGGGCGGTTCTCTGTGCGGGTCTCAGTGGATCTCCATGGAAAGGCGCGGTTCGGAGAAACTCGATCGAAACCGCCGGGCTCTCTGGATTACAAAAAGTAATCGATTGGTAAGACCGCCCGTTGCGCGGTGGCTTCTCGGCGAGGTCGATCGGAGCGCTCGGTGGTCCCCACTCGCTCCAGTTGCGCAGGCGGGTAAAGAATGGGTGTCCGCGATTTCCCGGCGATTCCTGCATTACAAATGGGTGTCTGCAAAGAGGTGCTCACCACCCCTCACCCTCGGCCTCCTCTTTGAGGAGGGGGCGGGAGTGCGGACATCGGTGGGAAATTGCGGTTGGCGGGGGAGAAAAAGGGGCGGTAACCTCTCCGTATCGTGAAGGAAGTGACGGTCCAGCAGGCGAAGCGTTCGCTGGAGGTGATCCTGCGCGAAGTGGGGCAGGGAGAGGTGTTTCGATGGACGGAGGACGGGACGGAGGTGGCCGAGCTGCGCGCGGTGACCGCGACCGGGAGGGGGAGCGAGTGACCTTGTTGGCGCGGCTCGAACGGCAGCGGCAGGTGGGGCCGGTCTCGTGGAAGCGAGGAGAGCTGTACGATCGATCGGCATGAGTGCCGAAGGTTTCCTGTGCGCATCGCCCTCGACACCAACCCTTTCGTCTAAGCGGAGGGGGTGGGGGATCCTCGGAGATACTTGATCGCCCGGGACTGGGTGAAGAGACTCCCGGTCGCCGAGGTGATTCTGCCGGCACAGGTTCTGGGCGAACTATCCCGTGTCCTTGTTGGCAAGGCAGGCCTTTCCTCTGCAGTGGATTGCGATCGGGTGCTCGAATGGGCCGGCGTGTTTCCCATCGTTCCCTCCAAGGCAGGAGCCTTGATGGCCGCTTTTGACCTGGCAACGGACCATCAGTGGTCGATCTGGGATGCGTTGATGTGTGCGGTGACCGCGGAAGCTGGGTGTGGCACCTGGCTCAGTGGCTGGTGCTTCGCACGCATGGGAGGCCTCCGGCCGGCAGGGGAGCCTGCGGCGGCAGGGGAGGCCTTCAGCCGTCATGGGTGTAGGCGGGGGAGGCGTGACAAGGGCTAGGGTGGTGATTGTCGGATTGGTGTTGTGACTACCAACTATCCCACCGCGGAGCGGTCCCACCCCTCCTTGGGAAGGAGGGGAGTTTTTGGTCTAGAGGAATGCTCGTATTCACGGACCGACTCCTGACCTCCAAGCTCTGACCCCGACCCTTCACTCTTTACCCTTCACTCTTCCCTCCTTTGGAAGGAGGGAAGAGCAATCGTAGACACCCATGGGAACGTTGCCCAAGAGGAGAGACCGTCCCCAAACCGGGGACTTTGCGCACGCGCTTTGGTGCGGTTGGGGGTCAATCGCTCCCGGTCGAGGATTCCATGACGATTCGACCGCTCCGCCCCCTGATCCGGGGAGGAGCCAAGAGTCGGCCGGAGTTCAAGGGGAGCGCTTGACCGGAATTTGACTGCCCCTTGCGGTCGGTCGTGGCTCGTTAGCGGGAATTTTTTTTTCGCTGTTGGCCGAAAATTCTCCCTTCAATCGGTAAAGGTGCGTCACCTTGTGGAGTCCCCAAAAGGGAATTTATTGAACGATTCCCTCATTCAATGGGGTGTGGGGGTCGAGCGGCGGAGAAGGTGACTCCCTACGAGCTCGATTCCGGATCGGGGCAAAGTGGGTGTCCGGTAACGGAGATAGCGATCGGGCGTTTGTCGATCCCCATAAGCCTCTGCAATTCACCCGCCACGACTCCCATGGAGGTTGGAGGTGGCAGAATCGGCAGGGGGCATGGCGACCCTTCAGACCGGCGTTGAAGCGTTAGGTGGTTTTCTGGGATCGTTCGATGATCCTTTGGAGGGAGGCGCTTCGGCTGTCGGCGGTCTGTGCCTGAATCCGGAGGAACATGGCTTCCCGCACCCGTCTCTCCTGGTCACACCCGGAGAGGACGCCTGCACCCGCCCGTGCGGTCAGGGCGGTGACCGCAGCCTCGGTGGCGAGGTCGAGGGAGGTAGCTCTCAGGGCGATGGCCTCCGCCCGTACGGCCGGACTGTCCGGCTCTCCGAGGAGCTCATAGGCGCGGTTGCGTACCGTCCGTATCTCCTTGGCGAGGGCTTCGGCGGCTTCGCCGCAGGCGGAGTCGCCGCGGTCTCGCCCCCGGGCGACGAGGTCGGCGAGGGCTCCTCGAGCCAGCCCGTAGACCGCGGGATTCCCGTGAACGGTCTTCGCTGCATCAGCGGATCTCCAAGCCTCGAGATCCTGCACGGCTACAATCCGTGTGTTGGGGATGAAACCGTCCAGTTCAATGGGACGCGTATACGTACCCCCGAGCGCGAGCAGCTCGAGGGGCGGTTTCACGGCGAGGCCCGGCCAGGACTCAGCGGCAAAGCCCGCCGGGAGGAGAGCACTGACCAAGGAGGACGTGTCGTTCCCCGCTCCCCGGGCCATGACGAGAACCAGGTCGGCGTTGTCCCAATTGGTGACCCAATCGAGCCGCCCCCGGAACCTCCAACCACCGGCGGTCCTTTCCGCTACCGGGTTCGGGGGACCCGGCCTGCGGACATGGGCAAAGGCGACTGCGGCGATTTCCTCCCCGCAGCGGAGCGGACCGAGGTGAGCGCGGCGGAGCTCCTCCACTCCTGGCGTTTCGTCCGTAGCCTGAGCATTCTCGAGGGCGCGCAAAGGGGTCTGGTGTTGGGCCCAGCAAAACCAAACGGAAGCATCCGCGGCGGCGAGTCGCTCGGCGAGATCCCTCTGTTGCCCCGGCGAGGGCAGGGGAGAGCCCAGCCAACCTTGCCCAGCAAGTCGGTCGAGGATCGAGCGGGAAACCGCGTGGCGATCCCGGTGGGCTGCTCCCTTCGCGAGCGATGCCCACATCGCTTCGTCCCCGTCCCTCCAGTCCACCGCTGGATCGGCGGATCCAACGAGGTCGTAGTCGACAAGGGAAGAGGGGGGAGCGCTGGGGAAGAGTCCAAACGTCATCGGACGCCAATCTATGGAAGGTGGTTCTCGCCGTCGAACCTACGGGGATGGTCCAGAGGACACCAAATCCTTATCCCTGTCTCGTTCACCAGCCAAGTCGCCTCGGCTGAACCCTCGGGATTCGCTCGAGGTAAGCCAACGAAAGTGAGAGACCACCGGAGGGGTGAGTAACGCGGGAGGGAATCCGATGGCTTCCTCCGTCGACCGGGGGCCCTCGAGTGCGCGTTGGCTCCGGAACAACATGGGTGTCTAAGAAAATTGGCGCGCTGAAACGGGCGAGGGTGCATGCGGTCCTCGCCCTCGCCGAATCCTTCGGAACGCACGCGGGTACCCTGACTCGAAGAGTCGGCTTGGCCGCGCCAGCGGCTAAGTGGGATTTTCTCAGTAGCGGGCGAGGTACATCCCATACCCGAAATACTCCCGGAAGGACTCGTAGAGCTCGATTTCCCTTTCCTCGGCGGCGACAATCGCTTGCGCGGCGGTCTTGTCACTCGCAGAACGGATGAATTCCGGGAATCTCGCCTCCAGAGGGCGGTAGAACTCCTCGATCCAGCAAGTCTCCGGGATAAGGAAATAGGCAAGAGGTTGATATCCAGCATCTTCGAGAAGCTTCAGTTTTGCCGAAGCCGTATCGATTTCCGGGTATTCCCTCCGCCAGTAATCCTCCAGTTCGTCCGGCCGGCTGCGCGTCGTCCAGGTGATCTCGGAGACGACGAGGATTCCTCCGGGGCGGAGGAGCCGACGCCACAGGGAGACGCCCTCGGCGAAGCCGAGGTTGTAGATGGCACCTTCCGACCAAATCAGGTCCAGCGAAGCCTCCGGGAGGGGTACATCGTCCAGCGACGCTTCGAGGGTGTTGATGCGGTGGCCAACGCCACGTTCCCGCGCTCTCTCCCGCAGATCCTCAAGGAACCGTGGCTCGAGATCAACAGCGGTGATTGTGGACGAGGGTAAAGCCTCTGCGAGGACGAGCGTGGCAGCCCCCGTCCCGCACCCAAAATCGGCTACCTGCAGGGGAATGGAATCGTCGAGCCCGGTGAGCGCGAGTGCCCGGAGCGTGGTGCGATCGCTGCCGGGCCCTTGTCGGAGGCCCTTGGCGTGGAGGTCGGCCATGAGCTTTGTTTTGTCCACAAGGGAAGATCATAATCAAAATTCATGACTTCGCGAGTCCGAAAAACCACCCGGAGGTCTGCAAAAACAAAGACACCCTTTTTTTGGAGGAGGGGGGGAACCGGAAGTGGTGCCGGTTTGGCCACAGGTCGAAAGGATGTTGGAGGTGCGCGTCGGTTGATCTCAGCAAAATTGCGGACACCCATTGATTCTTGAGAGGAAGCGGGGAGGTGGGAGTGGATTGCTCCGTCGATGGAGGGGGAGGTGCTTGCGAAAGGCTTTCTGTACGATCCTATCCCGTCTGATAGGGACCAATTCACGAAAGGGGGGATGAGGCCTGATTGGGGAGCTGGATCGTCTCCAGGTTGGAGGCCCGAGCCTCTCCGGGGCTAGATCGTCGGCGGTAATCAATGGGTGTCTGCAATTGTGCGTGCGTGGGTCCAGCCGGATGATCTTCTCATTCCGGGCAACTTGAGTCGTCTCATCTCCTTTCATGATTTCTGGCCCTTTTTGGAGACCCTCCGAGAGGCTTACCCCAAAAAAAGTGCGAAAACTACCAACTGTGATCCCCGGTGAATGCCGAAGTCTTACTCAACGGAGCCACCGGCGAAGGAAGGCGAGGGGTAGGGGACGTCGGCGATCGGTAAGGTGCCAAGGCCAGCGAGCGGGCATTCGCAGCTCGGAGCGTGGCCGGGTGAAGGCCTCGAAGCTGGCTTTACCGTGGTAGTTCCCCATCCCACTGGCGCCGACTCCGCCGAAAGGAAGACGGGGGCTGAGGAGGTGGAGAAGAGTTCCGTTTACGCAGATTCCTCCACTGGGCAGGGACTTCCGAAGAAGGGAAAGTTCCTGGGCATCTCTGGAAAAGAGGTAGAGAGCCAGTGGTGCGGGTTGATCGCGGAGGCGGGAGATCACTTCTTCGGTTCTCTCGAAAGGGAGGACCGGCAGGATCGGCCCGAAGATCTCTTCCTCCATTAAGGGGCTGTCCGGCGTGGGCTCAGCAATGACGGTGGGTGCCAGGTAAAGATCCTCGGCATCCGCCTCTCCCCCCCGCAACGGGCTCTCCCCTTGGAGCAGCGCGGTGAGGCGGTCGTGATGGCCTCGATGGATGATCCGACCGTACTGGGGATGAAGACGGGGGTCCTCTCCAAACCGCGCCCGGATCTCAAGGTCGAGTTTCCGGAGAAGAGCATCGTAGTGATTGTGGTGAACCAATACGAAATCCGGGGCCACACAGGTTTGCCCGGCGTTGAGAAACTTGCCCCACACGATCCGACGGGCGGCGAGGGAGACGTCCGCGCTCTTCCCCACGATGGTCGGACTCTTGCCGCCGAGTTCAAGAGTGCAAGGGATGAGACGTTGCGCGGCGGTAGCAGCGACTAAGTGACCCACCCGCGTGCTTCCCGTGAAGAAAATCTTGTCGAAGGGGAGAGCAAGGAGCGCCTCGCTCGTGTCCACGCCTCCGCGCACGACCGCGACCTGCCCCTCCTCGAAAGAGTCGGCGATCAATTCCGCGAGGACAGCCTCGCTCGCCGGGGCCACTTCAGAGGGTTTCAGGATCGCGGTGTTGCCTCCGGCGAGGGCCCCGACGAGCGGGGCGAGGAGAAGCTGGAAAGGGTAGTTCCACGGGCCAAGCAGGAGACAGCACCCGAAGGGCTCGCGATGAATGCGGCCGCGTCCGGGAAACTGCAAAAGATCCCGTCGGACCCGCTGCGACCGTACCCACTTTCGTAGGTGGCGCTCCGCAAAACGGAGCTCCTGGTAAAGGAAAGCGATCTCCGTGGCGTAGGCTTCCTCCGGCGATTTGCCGAGATCGGCCGAGAGTGCGGCGAGAATGGCCTCTTCTCTTGCGCGGATGCCCGCGCGGAGCCGACCGAGCGCCTCTTGGCGAGCCGGTAGGCTCCGCGTGCGGCCACTCCAGAAGTGTTCGCGTTGGCGGGCGAGGACGGCCTCGCATTCGCTGGCACTGGTCGGCTGACTCACGACACCCATCTACTTCCTCGATTTCCTCCTCCTGTGCAACCCGGAGACCATCGCTGGCAGGTGAGCCGAACGCGAATAATTGCAGACACCCATTGAACTCGGATTCGCGAACAGGCGAATACGAACAGGCGAACAATTGCAGACACCCAGTATACCCGGATTCGCGAGGATCTCGGGGACCTTCGGACCTCACCCATCGATCGACCGCCGATTTTGTCCAATGTCTGATCTCCCCGCGACGCCCCGTTTGGTCGCTGGCCCCAAGCTCGGTGTGCAACCTTCGGTAGTCCGGCCTCAGGACCAAAGAAAAATCAACAGTTCCCCAAAGGGACTTGACTCCGGGCAGGTAGGGAACTTTTGTCGAGTGCATGGCGGTGCCACGGAGCAAAGTCGTTCGATCCGGGGAGATAGGAGTTTATCACTGTGTGTCGCGCTGCGTTCGGCGCGCTTTTCTCTGCGGGTACGATTCTTATACCGGCCGAGACTACGGGCATCGACGCGGCTGGGTCCGGCAGCGTGTCCGGGATCTGAGCCGGAATTTCGCTGTCGACGTGTTTGCCTATGCGATCATGAGCAACCACAGCCACCTCGTATTGCGTAACCGTCCGGATTTGGCGGCCCAATGGAGCTTGCGGGAAGTAGCGGAACGATGGTGCCGTGTTTTTCCGGGAGCGCACCGCGAGGGGGATAAAGGATGGGAAATCCGGGTGGAAGGTCTCCTGCGCGATCGGGCAGCGCTCGAGAAGCGACGGCGACGATTGGCCGATGTCAGTTGGTACATGCGCTGCCTGAATGAGTGGATCGCCCGCCGGGCGAACGGGGAGGACAAGTGCACGGGTCGATTCTGGGAGGGCCGCTTTCGCTGCCAGGCGTTGGTGGATGAGGGCGCGGTGCTCGCCTGCATGGTTTATGTTGACCTAAATCCCGTACGTGCGGCGTTGGCCACTGGCCTCGAGGACAGTTGGTTTACGAGTGTCTATGATCGGCTTCGAGCGGCGAGGGCCAGCCACCGGTTGACGGCAATGGACCGCAAAGGTGGAGCGGACGCGACGGGAAAGTGCCAATCGGTTGAGGAGGAAAGACAGGCGGTGCGGGAAGCCGAATGGCTGGAGCCATTGGGGCAGACCGAATGTCCAGCTCTCCAGCTGGATCTCGAGCACTACCTCAATCTCGCCGAATGGACTGCAGGTGTGCTGCCGGGCGATCCAGCAGCGTCTCCTTGTGAATCGGTTGAGAGGCTGCTCGATCGCTTCCAACTGGATGCCGAGCGTTGGGCGGAAAATGTCGCCTCGTATGGGAGTTTATTTCATTGCCTGGTGGGGAGCGGCGAGAAGATGGTCCGCGAGGCGCGTAGAAGGGGGCGGTCATGGTTTCGCGGGCGCAGGGCAAGTGCGCGCCTCTACGGGCGCGCGCCGACCGGATGACACCGAGAGCCTCCTTTCACGGTCATCGGCCGGGCAACAAGTAAAGCGCCTAGCCAGCTCGAGTAAGACGAATCACTTTCGTCGCGGTGGGTCGTTGTCCGAAATCTCGGGCCCCCGGGCGGTGGGAATCGGCGGGGAAAAGACGGAGAACCCCAACTCCCAATGCGATAACGCTTTTTGGGGTCACGTTCTGCTGGTTTTGGTTGGTTCGTATCGGAATTTCCATAGACACCCATTGAACAAGTATTCTGCGCGGAATGGTTCTCCAGGGGACGAGGAGAGGGCGCTTTTCCGGGCACTGACTATGGGTGTCTGTGATTCACACTCCGGCGGGGACCGTGCGATCCTCTGCCAGCGCAAGAAACCCTACGAAAACGCCCGGAAGCATCGGCCCGATAGGTGGTTCCGCAAAACCACCCGCAACTGGACCCCTGTCACCTTCACCTCCCTCAACCCCACTGATTCCAGAATCCTCGGAAAAACCCTCAAGAAATCAGCCTGAGATCCCCGACAACTTAATTGACGGTCATCGCCGGGGGACGAGGAGAAGGCTCTTTTCCGAGTAGTAATTATGGGTGTCTGTGATTCACTCGGGCAGGTCGGCTCCCAAGGCGCGTTCCACCCCTTATAGAAGAGTAATTTGCAGACACCCCTTGAACGAGTTTCCTACGCGGAATGGTTCTGCAGGGGACGAAGAGAGGGCGCTTTTCCGAGGACTGATTATGGGTGTCTGTGATGCAGTGTGATGCAGTGATGCACTCGCTATGGGTGTCTGTGGACTACGCGGGACTGGGTAGAGGGGGAGAGGAGAGGCGATCAACGTCGTTTTGTACGAGTGCCCTGGGTTCTTCCACGGGAGGATCGGCGACTTTGCCGGTTCGGACGAGTGTCCTTGGAGGCACGAGTCTTCTTCCGGGCGCGTGCCGTCTGCTCGCATCGATGTTCGTGTGCGAAGTCCTCGGGCAGGTCGGCTCCCAAGGCGCGTTCCACGTCTTGTAGGAGAGAGATTTCCTCCCGGCTGCAAAGCGAGACGGCCTTGCCGGAGGCTCCGGCTCGCGCGGTTCTGCCGATGCGGTGGACATAATTTTCCGCTTCCATGGGCAAGTCGAAGTTCACGACCAAGCCAATATCCTTCACATCGATACCCCGCGCCGCCACATCGGTGGCGACCAACACGGGGACCTTCCCGCTGCGGAATCTCTCGAGTGACTTTTGGCGCGCGCTCTGGCTCTTGTTCCCGTGAATGGCTTCGCTTTGGATTCCCGCCTTGGAGAGGCGTTCTGCAAGTCGGCCGGTGCCGTGTTTGGTTTTGGAAAATACGAGGCAGCGGTCGGTGTGATTTTGGAGGAGCAAACCCGTTAGGGCCGTAAACTTGTGGGAGCGGTCGAGGAAGCGAACGGAGTGCTGGAGGCGATCGGCCGTTTTGCGCTCGGGTGTGATCCTGATTTCGCGGGGTTGATCGAGGAGACTTTGGGCCAGCTCGGCGATGGCCGGTGGCATCGTTGCGGAGAAGAGAAGGCCCTGCCGTTGCGCCGGCAAGTGCTTGGCGATTTTGCGGACTTCGGGCAGGAAACCCATGTCCAGCATGCGGTCGGCTTCGTCGAGAACGAGACATTGGACTTCGCTGAGGTCAGCAATCCCCTGGCGAAGAAGATCCAGCAGTCGACCCGGACAGGCGACGAGGACATCCACGCCATTGCGAAGCTTTTGCTCCTGTGGTTTTTGCGAGACTCCCCCGTGGACGAGGGCGCACCGGAATCGGATTTGGGCACCGTAAACCCGGAAGCTCGCCGCAATCTGCACGGCGAGCTCCCTTGTCGGTGTGAGCACAAGATTGCGCACCTCTCCGGGATATGCCTTGCGATTCTCGCAGTGCAGCCTGTGGAGGATGGGGAGGGCAAACGATGCCGTTTTGCCCGTCCCCGTCTGGGCAACGGCGAGAAGATCTTCCCCGTTGAGGATCGGGGGAATGCTTTCTAACTGGACGGGGGAGGGATGGTGGTAGCCTTTCTGCTCCAGGGTTTTCTGGAGGCAAGGAGCCAGTGGTAATTCTTGAAAGGAAGGAGAGGTCATGATCGGGGTGCGGGACTCCCGTGGGGAACGAGTGCGCCCGCTCGGGTGCGATGAGACGAAGCGATGGGCCGGACATCCATCGCTCATCGAAACAGACTTCTCCGGTGGGGGATGCTGTCCACCCCTCGTAGGATATAGGGGCCTGATTCGGAGGGAGAAGCAATCCTCAAATTTGCTGCGCGAGATTGGTTGGCCCGGTCACGCGGTGCTCCCCGTCCGAAGGAGATCCACCTCAATCCGGAAGCACTGGCGCCACCGGACGATCCGATAACCCTTCCGCGTGGGCGTGAGATGGGTGTTGATTCACGGCGCTCATTCCAGGTTCTCCTCCCTTCCCCGCAAAGATCCAGCGGTTTTTCGTCCTCGATTACCGCCCGGGCTGTTCGCAGGGACTGCGCAGGCAAACTTCCGGAGAGTCTCCTCGGCTGCCGAAGGATCGACCCTCGATCCACAACCTCCGGACCACGGATCATTGAAACGGGTGTCTGCAAAAAAGTTTCCCCCGGTCGTTTTTCTGGGGGCTTTGCCAGTTCCGCTAGCCTCGCGACCACAACGCCCGGCCGGAGGTGGCGGCAACGACGAGGCCTACGAGTGCAAACACTGAGAAGGCGGCGTTGTAGCTGAAGGTTTGGATGGTCCAACCACCGACGACCGAGCCCAGCACTTGCCCCACCGCAATGGAGACGAAAGGAAGCACGGGTCCCTGGGAGGGATTGGCGCGGGCCACTCGCACGCTTCGCACGAGATAGTACCCGGTCATGCACATGTAGGAGGCTCCGAAGAGAGCGGAGACACCCATCACCACCGGAAAATTGCCCGGCTGGATCGCGAGCAGGAGCAGGGATACCGAAAGCAGGCCGAGAGTCGCGTCATGGGAGCGATCCGTACCGTACCGGTCCAGCCAGTCCCCAGCTCCGATCCCGAGGAGGCCCCCGAGGCCAACCGCTAGCCACATCCATCCGGTGGCCCCACGAGCCAGATTGCCCGCTTCAGTGGCATAGTCCGGGCCAAAAATCCAGAAGAGCGAGCTGACCATGCCCATCGTAGCGGCCAGCGCGCTCATGCGAAGCAGGTCGAACCGCTGTCCGGAGGGTAGGCGGGCGGTACCTAGTTCACGGGCTCTCCAGTGACGGAGGGAAAAGCGCCCCGGGGGCAGCCGCCATCCCGCGAGGAGGCATCCAACGAGGGCGATTCCCGTAAAGCACGCGTAGACAAGCCGCCAGGAGTCGGGGAAGACGGCGTAAGCGGGCACCGAAGCCATGATGCCAAGGCTGGTCCCTGCATTCAGCGTAGCGTTGACCCTCCCGCGCAGACGGTCGGGGATCACACTTTCCACTGCGGATGCGAGGATCGGGGTGGAAAGACCGGTGCAGATTCCACAGACACTCACTCCGACCGCGAGTACGAATCCATTGGGTGCCAAGCTCATCAGGGCCATGCCCACTCCCCCCAAACCCAGCGTTGCGACCCCGCCAGATCGAATGCCGGCAAAATCGAGCAGACGTGGCCCCGTGAAGATACCGAGGACAAAGAAAAAGAAGGGAAGGGCCCCGATGATTCCCGCAAGGCCGAGCCCGATACCGAGATCCTCCCGCACCGCAGGCAGAAGCAACCCGAAGGCAAAGCGGGCCAAGCCGTAGGTAATGGCGATCAAAAAGCTACCGAAAGCCGCAAAAAGCCAGACCGAGGTAGGACGGGCTTCATGGGCCGGGGGAGCTCCTCGAGGATCCGTGGATTGAGCATTGAATGGTCCGTTTCTCACCTCAATCGCTCTCGGTGGGGTTGCCTTTGTGATGCATGAACCGGAGCGAAGAACCGCGAGGGGAATTTGCAAATCGTGTCGGCGACCTGAGCGGCAAGCTCGCGTCGGAAACAACCGTGACCCTCTAGACGGATTGCCCCACCCGCAGCTCCCACATCCTTCCTCGCCGCAATGGAGTTTCCCGGCAATCAAGCGCCTCTTCACGGTATCCCGCCGCACAGAAGGTCGGATCGACAGGCGAGCCCAAAGAGAATGCACCCGTAGAAGATCCCTTTGAACAGTTCCCCGTGGAGCCCCATGGGCCACCGTTTCGCTTCGCCGCTTGCCCAAACCCGCGGAATCTTCGTAGACCTCCGGCGAAATCACTCCAACCCTCCGAACCATGACCACTTCCCCCCGAATCCTCGTCTTTGCCGGCAGCGCCCGGCAGGAGTCCCTGAACAAACGCCTCGCCCGTGCGGCTGCTGCCACCGCCCGGGAGCTTGGTGCCGAGTCGACGTTCCTCGACCTTGCGGATCATCCCATGCCGCTCTTTGACCAGGATCTCGAGGCTGCGGACGGGATGCCGGCCAGCGCGCGTGCTTTCCGCGAGCAGCTCGCCTCCCATGATGGTTTCCTGATTGCCTCGCCGGAGTACAACAGCTCGCTCACGCCGCTCCTGAAGAACGCCCTCGACTGGGCGTCCCGGGCTCCGGGGGGCGGGGGCGATCTTTCCGCCTATCAGGGGAAAATCGCCGGGCTGCTTGCCGCGTCGCCGGGAGGGCTCGGAGGCTTGCGCGGCCTCGTTCACCTCCGCGCCATCCTCGGTAACATCGGAGTGCACGTAGTGCCGGCCCAGATGGCCCTCCCCGCCGCGGGTGATGCCTTCGGAGAAGATGGAAGCCTTCTGGACGAAGGTCAGGCCTCCCGGGTACGGTCGGTGGTCGAGGAGGTCGTCCGGGTGGCGACGGCTCTGCGCGGTTGAACCCGGCAAGGGCGAGTCGGGGTCATTGGGCTCGAGCCCTCGCTCGGCCCGTGGGGAAACCTGCAGGTTGTTGGCCCCGGCGCCACAGACCTCTCCAGAGCGCTTCCGGCGGTAAAGGGCGGCGGGTGGAGGATGGGGAGCCCTTACGGCCGGATCTTTCTGGGCAGATCCCTTGTGTGGAGGTCGGCTGGTCTCGGGTTCTTCGGGGATAGCCGGCTAGGCTCCGCCCGGTCGCACTCCCGGCGGGGCCTCGCTGCGCAAGGTCACAGATCGACGGGCACCGTGGGAACCGCACTTGCTGACCCGCTCAGTCCGGCTTGTTGGACTTCCCGGCGAAGAGCTCCCACCGCCGCCTCTCGATTTCCTGGCAGAGGGGAATGTCGGCGGGAGCCCAGTGCAGGAGCCGCCATTCCTCGGGTGGTAGCCATCGCAATCCGGTGTGCTCACGAAGCTCCACGGTGGGGCGGGTCGAAGTCCGCGCGAGAAATGGCAGCAGCTGGATCGGGCCGAAGGTGTAGTGATGGTTGATGAGGGTCAGGGGTTGCAGCCCGGGCGGTAGCTCGAGCGCGAGTTCTTCCCGGATCTCCCGGCGTAGGCAAAGCTGCGGGGTCTCTCCCGGTTCCACTTTTCCGCCTGGAAATTCCCAAAGACCCCCGAGGGACTTGCCGGCAGGACGACGGACCGCGAGGACAAATCCGACGGAATCGGCAAGAACAAGGCAGGCAACGCGCACGCGCCTCCATGGAGAATCCTTACCCGAGGACGGGCGAGACTTTCTTCCGGAAAGGTCGCCTTTTCGCCGTGAGACGATGCGATCGGCTCCGGCAGGGATCGTCTGGCCCAGCAAGCGGAAGCGGAGGGAGTCTTGTTGGGGTGTCCGAAGATTGTCTTAACTGGGTGTCCGCAAATCTTCCGTCTTCGGGCCGGGGAGTAGCGTGGAGTGGCGTCAACCAATGGGTGTTTATAAATTTGCCCCATGAAAACCATGGGTATCCTCATGGTCCGGCGAAAATAATGGGTGTCTTCGGAGTGCCCCGCAAAATCCCCCGGCGAGCGAGAATCCCCAAGTGTCCCCATGGACTCTTGGAGAGTTATGGGTGTCTACGAAGTCCGCTGGGAAACTGTGGGTGCCCACAAAATGATCACTCAGCCCGAGGGGAAACCTGCAAGTTTTTATCACCCGCGCAACCGCACCACAGACCACCACTCCCACGAAACGAGTGGGGAGCTCAAATCGTCGCTGATGGGTGATTGTCGCGCGCTGAGGGTGAGTGGGTACGTGGAGCGGTGTCTGTGAAATTCGAAGGTCCGTTGGGAAACCATGGATGTCTGCGAAATTCCCCCGGCAAAATCCCCGGCCGAGTGAGAATCCCCGAGTGTCCCCATGGACTCCAGGAGAGCTGTGGGTGTCTGCGGAGTCCAAATGGGTGTCTGCGGAATTCCCCGCAAAATCCCCGGGGCGAGCGAGAATCCCCGAGTGTCCCCATGGACTCCATGAAGACTATGGGTGTCTGCGGAATTCCCCGCAAATTCCCCGGCCGAGTGTGAATCTCCGAGTGTACCCGTGGACTCGAGGAAAGCTATGGGTGTCTGCGGAATCTCTTATGGGGATTGTTGCGTGCTGCGAGTGAGTGGGTGCGTGGAGGGGTTTCTGGGAAATTCAAAGGCTCTTTGGAGAGACATGGGTGTCTGCGAAATTCCCCCGGGAAACATGGGTGTCCGCAAAATTTCCGAGATTTCCCGAGTGTCCCCCTGGACTCCAGGAGAGCTGTGGGTGTCTGCGGAGTCCGCTGGGAAACGGTGGGTGCCTTTGGAGTCACCGAGGAAGATGTGGGTGTCTGCGAATCTCCTGGGAAGCAGTGGGTGCCTTTGGAGCTACCGAGGATCTTGTGGGTGTCTGCGGCTTTCCTGGATTTCCGAAGAAGATGTGGGTGTCTGCGGATTTAGTGGGTGTCTTCGAAGTTCTTCGAAGTTTCCGAGGAAGACGTGGGTGTCTGCGAACCTATGGGTGACAATCGCGGCAGCGTCCGGAAGGCCGCTGGATCTCCTCCCCCGGTCGGGCCGGGTTCCGTTTTGGGTCCACCGCCTTCTGGGCTGGGCGCGGCCAGCTCGGTGGTGCTTTGGGTGGGCGGCGAGCACGGTTCGGTGGGTGTTGTCGGTGCCGATTGGTGGGGGTCTGCTTGTGGGGAGAAGGGAGGTCTCCCTCGGATCGGTACCCCCTTGCTCCACCCTACCCTCCATTCCTTCGGGCCGGGGAGTTCGGATCCCGGCTCACGGTTCGGGAACCCCCGAGAGAAACCCGGCCGCCCGCTGGGTTGGCGGGAACGGGAGGCGGGAGCCCGGTCAGGGGAGGGAGCGGAAGTGGGCGCGGGCTGCCTCGGTATCCTCGGTAATGGCCGCCCGGAGGGCCTCCAGGCCGGAGAATTTCTGTTCGCGGCGGCGGAGTTGGAGCAGTTCGACAAGGAGAGTGTCCCCGGGGCCGGCGCCGGGCTCGTCGAGGGAGTGCACCTCGAGGACCGGTGCGGTGCTTTCCTCGACGGTAGGGCGGAGTCCGAGGTTGGCGACGGCCGGCCGGGGGGCCGCGTCCGGCGGGTCCGGGGCGAGCCGGTACCGGGCGAAGTAGACGCCGAGCAGGGGCCGGATCTCGGCGGTGAAGGGGAGATTCAGGGTGGGGAACCCGATGGTGCGGCCGAGTTGCTTGCCGGTCTGCACGGGCGCGACCACCAGGTAGGGGTCGACCAGCAGGGGCTGGACCGTTTCGATCGGTTCGGTGGCGAGCAGTCGGCGGATGCGGGTGCTGCTGACGGCTTCGGCACCTGCCTGGACCCGGTCGACCGCGTGCACGCGGACCCGTTGTTTCCCGAGGAACTGGTGGAGGAACCCGGCGTCGCCTTCCCGCCCCTTGCCGAAACGGAAGTTGGAGCCCACCGCTACGGAGGTGAGTGTCGGCACGGTCGCGAGCAGTCCCTCGAGGAATTCCGTGGCCGAGCGGGCGGCAAAGGGGGCGTGGAAGGGTTGTTCGAGGTAGAGGTCCATCCCGAATTCCCGCAGGCGGGCCTGTTTGGCGGCGGGCGGGTAGATCATCGGGGTGGGCGACTCGGGCCGAAAGAGGTGGCTCGGATGCGGTTCGAAAGTCAGCACACCGGAGAGGCCCCCGTCGGACCGGGCCGCCTCGCGGGCCTGGCGAAGAACGGCGCGGTGACCGAGGTGAACCCCGTCGAACATGCCGATGGCGAGGTGGACTGGCCGGGATTCCTTCCGGAGGCAAGCAAAGGGGGCGGGGAGGATCTTCATGCGGGCGGGGGCAATCGTCCTTCTTCAACGGTGAGTTGTCGCCCGGAGGTGCCGGGCATTGCGGCGAGACGCAGGTGGAGGAGCGGGTGGGGGAGGCTCCCGGTTCCGACCCGCTCCGGCCACTCCACGCAGAGGAACCACGGGGAGTGGAGTTGTTCCTCGAGGAGGAGCTCCTCGTAGTCGTCCGCTCCCCGGAGGCGGTAGGCGTCGAGGTGTACCAGGGTGCCCCGCTCAGTGGGGTAGCTGAGCAGGTAGGTGTAGGTCGGGCTTTTCACCCGCGCGTGGGTGCCCAGTCCCTCGGCCAGCCCGCGCACCAGGGTGGTCTTCCCGGCCCCGAGCTCGCCGCTCAGCGCGACCGTGTGGTCCGGAGCCAGCCGTTCGCCGAGTCGGCGGCCCCAGGCATGGGTGGCCTCCTCGTCGGGGAGGCACACGGTGACGCGTTCCCTGGACCCGGCCGTCATCCTAGCCCGAGGAGCCAAAGTGCTGGTAGCCGGCCCCGGCAAAGAGGGGGCGTCCGTCCAGTCCGATGATCTTGGGCACGGAGTCCTCCATGGGCGGGGCCAGGACGAGGTTCCCGATCGGGGTGACGGGCAGGGCAAAGCGGTCGCGCCAGGCCTGCTCGAAAGCGCGGTAGTCCGTGCCCGGCCGGGTAAGGAAGAGCAGTTCGTAGTCTTCTCCGTCGGTGAAAGCGTGGAAGACCTCGGTCTCCCCGGTATCCTGGGCGGTGGCCCGGGCGGCTTCGGAGAGGGGGAGGAAAGCGAGGTCGACCTGGGCTTGGAGACCGTCCGCGACGAGGGCGGGGAGGTCCTTGGCGAGCCCATCGGTCAGGTCCATCATGGCGACGACGTCCTCGCGCGCCGCCAGCCAGGCGCCCTCCTCCAGGCGGGGCCGGAAGGAGAGGTGGTGGCCGGCGCGGCTGCCCCCGAGGCTGCCGGTCACCCAGATCCACGAGTCGAGGTCACCCCCCTTGCGCAGGAGCGGCCGCGTGGCGCTGCCGAGAAGGCTGAGGGTACCGAGAAAGGAGTCGGTTCCGGGGGCTTCCGCGAGGTCACCCCCGTTGACCTCACAATCGTATTCGCGGGCGCAGGCGGCCAAGCCACGGAAGAAACGCTCCAGCCAGGCGAGGGAGAGGTTCGGGGAGGCGGCGAGGGCGAGGATGGCGTGGTGGGGCACGCCCCCCATCCCGGCGATATCGCTGAGGTTCCGCTTGAGCAGCTTGGCCCCGGCAGCCTCCGGCTCGGTGAACTCGTCGAAGTGCTGGTTCCAGAGGAGGCTGTCGTTGGTGAGAAGGAGGGAGTCGCCGTCGGTCGGGACGGGCAGCACCGCCGTGTCGTCGCCCATCCCCCGTGGCGGGGCCGGATTGGCGGTGCCCAGCCATTCGCGGATCCGCCGGAGGAGCTCCAGCTCCCCGTGTCGGCGGACTTGGGACTCGGGATCGTCCGTAAAGGGATGCACGGGCGCAGCTTTCCCCCGGCCCGCGGCGCGGTCAAGGCAAGCCCTCAACCGGGCGGCGCGGGCAGGAAGAGAAGGTTGAGGAAGGAGAAGAGGTTGAAGAAGAGGTGGAAAAGGATCGGGACGCGCAGGTCGCCCGACTTGCGGTAAACCCAGGCGAGGAGCACGCCGAGGACGACCAGCGGGAGGAAGCTCTGCAGGCTCGCGTGGAGGAGCGCGAAGAGGATTCCGCTCGTCCAGAGGGCGAGGGGCAGGGACAGTTTTTCCCCGAGATAGCGAAAGAGGAGGCCGCGAAAGATCAATTCCTCCACGACGGGGGCCCCGATCACCACGAGCACTCCCATGCTGAGGAGAAAGGCCGGCGAGTCCGACTCCGCGATCCAGAGGACGGCCCGCTGTGGCTCCGGCTCGAGGGGAAGACCGAGCGAGCGCAGCAGGAGGAGGAGCAGCCCCCAGAGGACGCCCACCAGCCAGACAAGGGGGAGAAGCCGCAGGAAGCGTTGCAGGGAGACCCGAAAGACGGAGCGGCCGCTGGCCCCGCTTTCCCGGAAGAATCCCCGCGGGGACCAGCCGCGCGCGCGGATCGCCCAGAGCCCCACCCCGAGCAGCCCCAGCTGGAGGACCAGCGTGGAGAGGACGCCCGACCAGCGGAGAAGGGACTCGGGGGGTTGGGCTCCTTCCCAGCTACCGGTGCGCAGCAGGGTGAGACCGGCCGCGTTGGCGGCGATGAGGACGAGGATGAAGGCCCACACGAGGAAGAGAATCCGGGTGAGCCGGAAGTCCCAGGGTGCCCACGCGCTCTCCCCGCCCCCGGCAAGGGCACTGGCCGGCAGGGGACGCAGCCAGGCGATCCCGATCCCGGCGAGGACGGCGAGGAGAAGGAAGGCGTTGCCCGCGCTGATGCTGTCGGCTGCGGTCATCGTCCGGTCAGGGAAGGAAGCGGCCTGCCTCCGCCGGGTCCGGCAGGGGGCAGGAATCATCGGTGCCGAACCAGCGGTAGCGGCGGCGGGCGACAAAGTCGTAGGCAGCATCAGTCCAGCGCCGGGGGAGGAGGGTGCCCACGAGGAGAATTTTCCAAAAGCTACGGACCCGCCGGAGGATCCCGAAGACCGCGGAGCTTCTCCCGCGGAGGGAGGCGCCGTCCCAGAGGACGACCGTATCCGCCTGCCGAAGCGGATGGTCGGGCGGGAGCAGCCGTGCGGCGGTCTCCGAACCGAGCCCCGCAAAGAAGAAGTGGCCGGAGGGGTCGTGGCGGAGGATCCAGCGGACGGCCCCGTGGCAGAGGAGGCAGCGGGCGTCGAAGAAGACGATCGGGGCGGGCGGCTTCATCCTTCCGCGTTGTCGGCAAGGATCCGTCCCTCCCGGTACACCCAGCGCCCGCCCACGGCCGTGGCCACGGCCCGTCCCCGCAATTCCTTGCCGAGCCACGGGGTGTTCCGGCTGCGGCTGTGCAATTCCCCCGGACCGACTGTCCAGGTGCGGTCGGGGTCGACCACGGCGAGGTCAGCCGGCGCGCCGGGTGCGAGGGTGCCGCCGGGGAGGCCGAGGAGCTCGGCGGGCCGCCGGGTGAGGAGGTCCACCACCCTAGGGAGGGAGAAGCCCTCCTGGCGGTGCAGCACCTCCAGGGCGACGGGCAGGGCGGTTTCCAGCCCGATGATGCCGAAGGGGGCAAAGTCGAGCTCCACATCCTTCTCGTACTCGCGGTGCGGTGCGTGGTCGGTGGCGAGACAGGAGATCGTCCCATCGCGCAGGCCCTCCACAAGGGCCCGCCGGTGCGGCTCCGCCGCCAGCGGCGGATTCATCTTGGCCGATGGATCGTACCCGGCGAGGGCCGCATCGGTGAGGGCAATATGGTGGGGGGTCGCTTCCGCGGTCACCGGCACGCCCCGGGCGCGGGCTTCCCGGAGGAGGTCGACGGAGCGGGCGGAGGAGAGATGCTGCAGGTGGATGTGGGCACCCGTGTGCTCGGCGAGGAGTAGGTTGCGGGCCACGATGATCTCCTCGGCGGCGGAGGGCCAGCCGCGCAGGCCGAGCCGGAGCGACCATTCGCCCTCGTGCATGACGGCTCCCTCCGTGAGGGAAGTGTCCTGGCAATGGTCGAGGACGGGGAGGCCGAACATGCGGGCGTAGGTCGCGATCTGCCGCATGAGCCCGTTGTTCTGCACGCAGAGGCCGTCATCGGTCACCGCGACCGCCCCGGCCCGGGCAAGTGAGCCGATCGGGGCGAGTTCCGCGCCTTCCATGGCACGGGTGAGGCAGCCGGTGGTATGCACGCGGACCACTCCCTTTCGCTCGGCCGCATCGAGGATGGATCGCAGGGTGCCGGCATTGTCGCAGGGGGGGCTGGTGTTGGGCATGCAGACGACCCGGGTGAAACCACCGGCGGCGGCCGCCCGCGTGCCGCTGGCCACGTCTTCCTTGTGGGTCTGGCCGGGCTCCCGGAAGTGCACATGGATGTCGACGAGGCCCGGGATCACGAGAAGACCGCCGACTTCCTCGACCGGCGTGCCGGCGGGTACGGGCGTGTCCGCCGGGGCGATCCGGCCATCGAGCACGAGGAGGTCGCGCTCCTCGTCGGTGCCGTGGGCGGGATCGATCACCCGTCCACCGCGGAGGAGAAAGCTGGCCGCCGCGCTCATGCCGGGAGGTCGGCGTTCGAGGCGAGCCGGGCCGCGCTGGCGCAGAGGTAGAGGACGGCCATGCGCACGGCGATCCCGTTGGTGACCTGCTCGAGGATCACGGAGGGGTGGGAATCGGCGAGTTCGGAATCAATCTCCACCCCGCGGTTCACCGGACCGGGATGCAGGATGAGGGCGCCGGGCTTCAGCCAGGAGGAGCGCTCGGCGTTCAGCCCGAAGAGCTGGGTGTACTCGCCGAGGGAGGGGAAGTGGGTGCGCGCCTGGCGCTCGTGCTGGATCCGCAGGAGCATCACCGCGTCCGCGTCGGCGAGACCCTCCCGCAAGTCGTGGGAGACCTCCGCGCCGAGGGCCGTACAGGTGGAAGGCACAAGGGTGGAGGGGCCGACCACCGTGACCTTGGCCCCGAGCTTGGTGAGTGCCCAGATGTTCGACCGGGCCACCCGGCTGAAGAGGATGTCCCCGAGGATGGCCACCTTCCGGCCGGTGAGGTCCCCAAGGTGCTCGCGCAGGGTGAAGGCGTCGAGGAGGGCCTGGGTGGGGTGCTCGTGCGCGCCGTCCCCGGCGTTGATCACGGGGATGTCCACGATCCGGCTGAGGTAGAGAGGGGAGCCGGGGGCGGAGTGCCGGAGCACGATCATGTCCGCCCGCAGGGCCTCGATGTTGCAGGCGGTGTCGCGGAGGCTCTCGCCCTTCTCGAGGCTGCTGGAGGTGCCGGTAAGCGTGAGCAGGTCCGCACTGAGTCGGTTGGCGGCCACCTCGAAAGCGATGCGGGTGCGGGTACTCGGCTCGAGGAAGAGGTTGGCGACGACCTTGCCGCGGAGCGAGGGAAGCTTCTTCTGGGTACGGTCGAGGGTCTTCTTGAAGGAGGCGGCCGTGTCGAGGATGTGGTGGATCTCGGCGGGGGCGAGATCCTCAGTGCCGAGAAGATGACGGCGTTGCCAGGAGTGGGCTGTCTCGCTCGGGCTCATGCGGGGACCAATCCCACACGGTGGTCGTCCCCGCCCTCCTCGTCGAGCGCCAGGCGCACCCTTTGGTCGGCGGGCACCTCGCGGCGGATGCCGGTGAAGTCCGGTTGCAGGGGGAGGCGGCGGCCCCCGCGGTCGAGGAGGACGGCCAACCGCACCGAGCGGGGCCGCCCTTGGTCGAAGATCTCGTTGAGGGCCGCCCGCACCGTGCGCCCGGAGGCGATCACATCGTCGACGAGAAGGATGTCACGGTCCTCGACTGCCTCGGGAATCTCCGTCGGGCGGACCTCACCGGGAATGGGCCGATGGCCGATGTCGTCGCGGTGGAAGGAGATTTCCGCCACCCCAAAGGGGAGCGGGCCGTGCCCCCGGAGGATCCCGAGGCGCCCGGCGAGGTAGCGGCCGAGAGCGACGCCCCCGTTGGCGATGCCGAGCACGAGGCTATGGCTGAGGTCAAAGCCGGAGGCGGATACCTGCTCGGCCACGCCGTCCATGAGCCGCACGACCTCCTCGCCCCGGAAGATCACCCGGCTGCGATCGGGAGCGCTCATGCCGCGGGGGAAGGGAGCGGGGAGCGACGACGGGCCGCCGCGACCACGCGTTCGACGGCCTCGTCCTCGGTGACGCGCTCCTGCTCGCAGGTGTCGCGGTCGCGGAGGGTGACCGACCCGTCGGCCTCGACCGTTTCGAAGTCCACCGTGAGGCAGTAGGGGGTGCCGATCTCGTCCTGGCGGCGGTAGCGGCGGCCGATCGCCCCGGACTGGTCGAAGAAGACCGGCACCTCTTCCCGCAGGCGGTGGTAGAGGGCCCGCGCCCGCTCCACGAGGGGAGGCTTGTTCTTCACGAGGGGAAGCACCGCCGCCTTGTAGGGAGCGAGGCGGGGGTGCAGGCGCAACACCGTGCGGGTTTCCCCGCCGATCTCGTCGATGGCGTAGGCGGAGCAGAGGACGGCGAGGAAGATCCGGTCGACGCCCACGGCGGGCTCGATGACATGCGGGATGTACTTCGCCTTGCGGTCCTCATCGAAGTATTCCATCGACTTCCCGGAAAACTCCTGGTGGCGCCGGAGGTCAAAATCGCCCCGCGCGGCAATGCCCCAGAGCTCCTGTGTGCCGAAGGGATAGCGGAAGGTGAGGTCGGTGCAGGCCCGCGAGTAGTGGGCGAGCTTGTCCTCGGGGTGGACGTCCTCCTCGAGGAGTTCCGGGCGCAGGCCGATGGAGACGAGCCACTGGTGGCACCAGTCGATCCACTCGCGGTGGATGCGCGGCCAGAGGTCCTCGTCGGGCGGGATGAAGTACTCCATCTCCATCTGCTCAAACTCCCGGGAGCGGAAGATGAAATTGCGCGGGGTGATCTCGTTGCGGAAGGAGCGGCCGACCTGGGCGATCCCGAAGGGTACCTTCACCCGACCGGTATCCACGATATTGCGAAACTCCGCGAAGATTCCCTGGGCGGTTTCCGGGCGGAGGTACGAGACGGAGGAGGCGTCGCGGAGGGCTCCCACATGGGTCTCGAACATGAGGTTGAAATTGCGCGGCGGGGTCAGGCTGCCGGGCTTGCCCGTGGCCGGGGAGGGGACGAGCGGCTGCTCATCGGGAGTCGCCTCGGTGTAGGGGCGCAGCTCGACGGGACCGAGGGTGCCCTGGGCGGCTTCCTTCCGCTTGAGCTCGCCCGCTTTTTCCTCCGCCTCCGGCTGCATGTTCCCGTCCTCCAGCACGGAGACATAGCCGAGGGTGCGGCCGTCCACGGTGACCGCCGCGAAGAAGAGCTGGTCGGCCCGGTAGCGCATCTTCGACTCGCGGCAGTCCACGAGGGGATCGGAAAAGCCCTCGACATGGCCGGAGGCCTCCCAGACGCGCGGGTGCATGAGGATGGAGCAATCGACCCCGACGATGTCGTCGCGGCGGTGCACCATATCCTGCCACCAGGCATCCTTGATGTTGCGGCGCAGCTCCGTCCCGAGGGGTCCGTAGTCGAAGAAGCCGTTCAGGCCCCCGTAGATCTCGGAGGACTGGAAGACGAAGCCGCGGCGGCGGCACAGGGTGATGATCTCCTCGGTTGTGGAAGCCCCCTCCCGGGGCTGGGTGCTTGCTTCGGGCATAAGCGGCCAGCAAGCGGGATTCGGGCCGGTGCTTCAAGTGCGTTCCGGTGCTCCCGGTGGCCGGGGGCCGTCGGGCGAAGGCGGGGCGAAGGCGGGGCGAGCCCATTCGCCCCCGCAGGAGCGAAGCTTGGGGGAGAGTGGCCCGAGGAGCCGGACCCCTCCTGCGGTCAACCGCCCGGGTAGGGCTGGTAGCGAAGCTGGCGGTAGTGGTCGGGGGCGATGGTCGCGAGGAAGCGGGTCGGGGGCAGCTTGCGGGGCATGCCGCCCTGCATTTGCAGGCTGGGGAAGGAGAGGAAGAGCTCCTCCTGGGCCCGGGTGACGGCCACGTAGAAGAGCCGGATCTCCTCGTCGAGGTCCCCGTTCTCGATGGCCCGTTTCAGGGGGAAGAGCCCGTCGGCCAGCCCGATCACGAAAACGACGGGAAATTCGAGGCCTTTCGCCTGGTGGATGGTGGTCAGCCGTATGCGCTCCTCGTCATCCTCGATGGAGCGATCGCTGGTCTCCGAGTTGAGGAGGATGAGCTGGGCGAGGAGGTCGTCGAGCTTCTCGAAGCGGGCCGCGAATCCGATGACGCTGAGGATGTCGTCCTCCCGGTTCTGCCAGTTGGTGTAGAGGTTGCGCAGGTAGAGGGAGTACCAGCCTTCCGCGGCCAGCCGGGTGACTTCCTCGGGGGACTCTCCCTCCCGGTGCGCCTTGCGACAATCGCGCAGGGTGAGGGCCAGGGATTCCCACTCTTCGCGGGCCGCGGCCGGTACTTTTTTCACGAAGACGGGATCGTCGAGAAGGTCGAAGAAATCCCGCTCCTTGTTCTCCGCCATGTCCCGGGCGGCCTCGTGCAACTTCGCCGCGGTGCGCTCGCCGACCTTCGGCAGGAGGCAAGCGAGGCGCTGGAAGGCGGAGCTGTCGCGGGGATTGGCGACGAGACGGAGGTGTGCGGCGAGATCGCGGATATGGGCCTGTTCGAAAAAGCGGACGCCGCTGGTGATCTGGAAGGGAACCCCGGCCCGGGACAGCTCGATCTGCAACTCCATTGCCTGGTAGTGGGCACGATAGAGCACGGCGATGTCCGAGAGGGAGCGGCCCTGGGCGCGCAGCTCGTCCACCGCCCGCATCACGAAGGCCGCCTGCTGCTGGCCATCGCCCGTCGTCACGAAGGCCGGCTTCTCGCGCGCGGGCCGGACCGGCCGCAGCTCCTTGCGAAAACCGCCCTGGCTGTGCGCGTTGAGCACCTGGTTGGCAAAGGAGAGGATCTGCGGCGTGCTCCGGTAATTGGTCTCGATCTTGAAGATCCGCGCTCCGGGATGACGCTCGGGGAAAGTGGTGATGTTGCCGAACTCGGCCCCCCGCCAAGTGTAAATGCACTGCGAGTCGTCCCCCACCGCCATCACGCGGTGGTGGGTGGCCATCCGGTCGATGATCTCGGACTGCAGGCGATTCGTGTCCTGGTATTCGTCCACGAGGATTTCCCGGAAATGGTGCGCGCACCACTCGGCGAAGGTCGCGTCCTTCTCGAGGAGGTCGCGCCACAATTCGAGGAGGTCGTCGTAGTCCGCGACCTGCTGGCGGCGCTTCGCCGACCGGTACGCCTCGGCGAACTGGCAGACCGGCTCCACGTAGCCGTGCGTCCCCATGGTCCGTTCCAGGATGATTCGCTCGAGGGGTTCCCGGGTGTTGCGCGCGTAGCTGATCCAGTTGGCGAGGGTCTTCGCCTTCGGGTTGTCCTTCGCCTTGAGGAAATCGGCATCCACGCTGCGGATGGCGGTCTGGAGCAGGCTTTCCGCATTCCCTTGGTCGAGGATGGTGAAGCCGGGCTCGATGCCAAGGGGTGCCCCGAACCTCCGGAGAAGCCGCTGCCCGATATGGTGAAAGGTTCCACCCCAGAAGGCGGTCGCCGGCACCCCGGTGAGCGTCTCCACCCGCGCGAGCATCTCCCGGGCCGCCTTGTTCGTGAAGGTCAGCAGGAGGATCCGCCCGGGTTCCACGCCCTGGTCGAGCAGCCAGGCCACCCGGTAGGTCAGCGTCCGCGTCTTCCCCGATCCGGCCCCCGCCAGTACCAGGGCCGGCCCGCTCGGTGCCGTCACCGCCTCCCATTGCTCCTCGTTGAGTTCCGCCGCATAATCCCGGCTCGCCCCCGCCTCTTCCGACACCGATTCCGCTGCTTCCAAAAAATCCACGGCGTGAGCCAACACCAGCGCAGTCCCCGAGGCAACCCTCCCCCGCACCCTCCCGCTTTGGCCACGGCTGGCAAAGGGTGCCGCGGGCGGGTCGCGGCGGGCCCGCGGGTTCTCCGCAAGGGGACCACCGCACGGTGCCACCGGCTTGCCGGGGAGGGGGGGCGCCGCTGCCGGGGGATCGTCCCGGAGACCTCGGCGAACCCGGGCGGGCTTACCACTCGCAGGGACGCGGTGCCCAAGCGTCGTGGAGGATTCGTGGGGAGCGCGGCTCAGCCGGTGGGCGGTTGGACGGCCCCGAAGGAAGGCGCGGTGGACGGGGAGAGGAATCCAGCTCGGCCCGGCGCGCTGTCTGCTCCGGTGCGGGGGTGGATTCCGTTCCCCATCGGGATGGTGCTCGGGGCGGGACTTGAACCCGCACGGCTTGCGCCACACGCCCCTCAAGCGTGCGTGTCTACCAATTCCACCACCCGAGCGATGAAGCCATGAGCCAACCGTCCAGCAGGGGAGAGTGCAAGGGAAAAACTCCGGGCGGGGTCGCGTGGGGAGGGTTTGACAGGGCAGGCGGCAGGCGTGAGCATCCCGCCGTCATGGATAGTCTTCCTCGGTGGTCTAGGCGGAGGCGGGAACCCGTTGAGCAGCGAAGCGGGCGTTTCGTCGCGAGCCCGCGGGAGGAGTTTGGCAATGAGTGAGGAAGCGGATCGTTCGTCAGCGGAGGAAACCCCGCTGGATTTGGAGTCGCTGCGGGATCTGGACTTTGGTCCCCGGTGGACGACTGGATCGAGCAAGCCGACGGAGCGGAAGCGCGGCTCCTCCCCGGCACGCAAGGGTGACCGGGACTCCGGGCGTTCGGACGGTCCAGGTCCTTCCGGGCGCGATCGGCGTCCTGCCCGCAAGCGTGCGGCCGGGGGTGGGGAGGCCGGTCGCGGGCGCCCGCAGCCCGTCGAGCCCGTGGTTTCCTTCACGATCTATCCGGAGGACGAGCCCTTCGACCTGCTCGTGCAGTCGATCCGCAGCACCCTGAAGGTGCACGAACTGTTCGAGTTGACCCGGCTCATCCTGGACAAGCCGGACCGCATGGTCGTGGTCGTCCATCCCCTTTCGGACGAGTCGCCCCCGCTCGCCCAGTCGATTCCGGACGGCAAGCTCTTCCTCGCCCCGGAGGCGGCGCTCGCGCACGCGGTCCAGCAGGTGCTCCCCACCTACTTCGAGGAGCGGGAGGAGGAGGTGGAACCGCCCTCCGGCAATTTTCCCTCGGTCCTGCGATGCCGGAAGACCGGAGTCCTCCTGCCCCCCCGCAACTACCACCTCTACAGTTCCCTCCTGCGCGAGCATCAGCGCACGCACCTCCCCGAAATGAGCGTGGAGGCGGTGGAGCGGCAGCTCGAGCCCGTCGCGGACGAGGCGGTCGTGCAGGAGTGGGTGGATTCGATGAGCAAGCGGTCGACCTATGTGCTCCGCCCGGAGGAAGGTCAGGAAGGAGCGGAGCCAACCGTATTTCCCGACCGCGAGCGGGCCCTCCAGCACCTCATGCGGACCCGGCGGGAGAGCCTCGTCCGCGAATCCCGCTCGGTGCGGCTGCCCGCGAAGGAACTTCTCGAGAACGAGGACCCGGCGATTTCCGGATCCTTCCGTACCTTCCTCGAGGACCAGAAGCGCTTCCCCCTGGAGAGTTCCCACCAAGTGCGGGCCAAGCTCCGCAAGGCCCGCATGCAGCTCTTCAAGCAGGGGCGCAAGGGCATCACCTACGTGTCCGCCGTCCGGCGCAAGCAGCGCCCCGCGAACCAGCGCTTCGCCGATTCCGTGGAGCGCATTCTCGCGACCCTTGACGGTGCGGACCGGACGATGACGGTGCGCGAGCTGGCCGTGCGGCTCTTCCCGGAGGCGGCCGAGGGCGAGATCCCCGCCGAGGAGAAAAAGCGGCTGGCCCAGGATCTCAAGTGGCTGAAGAGCGAGGGCTACCTGCTCGAGTACGCCAGCGGCGCCCTCGAAGTGCAGCCCGTGGAAAAGACGGCCCCCTCCGCGGCGCCGACCCCGGAACCTCCGGCGATCCCTCCCGAGCCTTCGCCTGACTCCTCTTCTCCCTCCGCGGCGGAGCCCGCTGCACCGCCGTCCGCGGGTAGCGGGCCAACGCCGGCGGAGGAGCCCTCGACCGCCGGCGTCCCCGCTGGTCCGGCCCCGGCTCCCGGTCCGGCTGCCCCCTCCGGCCCTGCGGGTAGTCCGGAGGGGGCAGGAACCGAATCGCCCCCGTCCGAGGCTGGCCAGCCTTCGGAGGGCCCGGAGGAAAAACCCGCCCCAGACGAGCCGTCGGCCTCGGCAGAATCATCCGGCCCCGGCGAACCCAAGCCGTCGCCCACCCCCGTGCCCGCGTCTCCGGTCCATCCGGAGGGCTCGGCGGAGGAAGCGCACCCGGAGGCGACCGATGCCGAGTCCACCCCTCCGCCACCGGATCCATTCCCACAGCGCGCCCCGCACTCGTCCGCGCAAGCCGTCCCGGAGGCGGACCTTCCCGAGCGGAGCTGAGGGTTCCCGACTGGCCACCGAAATCCGGTGGAGTCGCCTCGCCAAACGCCTCTTCCTTGCTATGGTGGATGGCGTGCGCAGCAAGTGGATCCTTATCGTAGCCTGCCTGGCTCTGGCCATCGGGCTCGGCGTCGGGGCCGGACCTCTCCGCGCCGAGGAGCCGCCATCGCCCGGGGAGTCCTCGAGCTCCGCGGAGCCGGCGGCGACGCCCGACTCGGGGGAGCCTGCCCGTGCCCCCGATTCAGGTTCGCCCTCGCAATCCGCGGTAGCTCCTGACGGGGGAGAGCCCGAGCCCGTGTACGTCCTCCCCGTGCAGGGGCAAATCAACAAGCCCATCCTCTACATCCTGCGCCGTGGCCTGAAGGAGGCGGAAGCCAACGGGGTGCAGACCGTCATTCTCGACATTGACACCCCCGGCGGCGCACTCGCGGCCACCCTCGATATCATGGAGGCGATCGATCGGTTCAGTGGGGAAGTCTACACCTTCATCGATCCGGAGGCGATCTCCGCGGGTGCCTTCATCTCCATCGCGACCGACGAGATCTTTTTCTCCCCGCGCGGGATCATCGGGGCGGCCGAGGCCGTTTCCGGGAGCGGCCAGGACATTCCCGAGAGTATGCAGCGCAAGCTGGAGAGCTACCTGCAGGCGAAGGTGCGCTCCCTCACCGGGGAGTATCGCTACCGCGCCCAGGTCATGCGGGCGATGTCCGACCCCGACTACGAGCTGAAGATCGGCGATGAGGTCCTCAAGGAGAAGGGTGAGCTCCTCTCGCTGACCGCCGAGGAGGCCATGCAGACCTACGGCGACCCACCCGAACCCCTGCTGGGAGCGGGCATCTACGATTCCGTGGACGATTTGGTCGCCGCCGAGTTGGGACCCGGGGCGTTCGAGGTCCGGGTCTTCGAAGTGTCCGCGGCCGAATCGGTGGCCCATTACTTGAACACCCTTTCGCCCATTCTTCTCGGGCTCGGGATGCTGCTTCTCTTTATCGAATTCAAGACGCCCGGCTTTGGCGTTTTCGGGATCGGGGGCATCGCCCTGCTGGCGGTGGTGTTCCTCTCCAGTCACCTTGCCGGTCTCGCCGGCTACGAGCCCCTGCTGGTCTTCGTCCTCGGCGTCCTCCTCATCTTCCTCGAGGTGTTCCTCCTGCCCGGCCTGATCTTTCCGTCGCTCCTTGGCGGGGTGCTCATCCTCGGGTCGCTCATCTGGGGCATGGCCGACATCTGGCCCGACCAGCCCATCGACTTTACCGGGGGCACCTTCACCGCTCCCCTCCTCAATCTCATGCTCGGGGTGGTCATCGCCGTCGTCGGCGCTGTTTTCCTGGTGCGGTTCCTCCCGAAGACCTGGGTGTGGAATCGGCTGGTCCTGCAGAGCGCGGTCGGCCGGGTGGACACCGCCACCCCGCCGGCGGGGAGCGGTGCCAACGGGGAGCGGCCGCTCCCGATCGGGTGGCCGGAGGTAGGAGCGGAGGGACGGGCGCGCACCGATCTCTTTCCCAACGGGGAGGTGGAGATCGCCGGGCGGCGCTACCAGGCCAAGGCACCCCTCGGCCAGATCGAGCACGGTACGCCGGTGCGGGTGACCGGGTACCAGGATTTCGCGTTGACCGTGGAAAGCGCCCGGCGGGGGCGGGAGGGATGAGCGGGATTATCGGCTTCTTCCTGCTGGCTCTCGTCCTGGCCAGCTTCGAGATCCTCGTGCCCGGGGGGATCCTCGGGCTGTTCGCGGTGGTCGCCCTCGCCGCCTCCGCCTACTTCGCCTACGAGCCCTTCGGCCTCCTCGGCGCCCTTCTCACCTTCTTCGTGGGCGGGACCCTCGTGTTAGTGGCCGTCGCCATCGAGTTCCGCCTGATTGGCAAGACCCGCTTCCGCAACCGGATGGTGCTGGGTTCCGCGGTGGAGGGCCGTACCGAGAGCCTCCATTCCACCGAGGAGATCCTCGGCAAGGAGGGCACCACCCTCACGACCCTCGCACCCTCGGGGATGGTGGTGGTCGACGGGCAGAAGTACGAGGCCTTTTCCCGGTCCGGCTTGCTCTCGCGCGACCAGCGGGTTCGAGTGGTGGACCGCGATAACTTTCGCCTCATTGTAGAAAAATTATGAACACCATCGCCCTGCTCGCCCAGATTCCGTGGTCGACGATCCTCATCGGCGTCATCGCCGTTGCGGTCCTCGTCCTCGGCTATGTCCTTCTTTCCTTCTTCAACGTATGGTTGAAGGCCCTGCTCGCCGGTGCACCCGTCAGCATCTTCACGCTCGTGGCGATGCGGCTGCGGTCCGTCGACTACAAGCTCGTGGTCGACGCCCGCATCACCGCCTCCAAGGCGGGCATCGAGATCACCACGGACCAGCTGGAAGCCCACTACCTCGCCGAGGGGAACATCATCCATGTCGTCCAGGCCCTCATCGCAGCGGACAAGGCCTCCATCGCGCTTGACTGGACGCGGGCCTGCGCCATCGACCTCGCCACGAAGGGAACCGGCAAGTCGGTCGTCGAGGCCGTGCGGGTCTCGATCAACCCGAAGGTGATTGACTGCCCCGATCCCAACGCCGGCCGCAACAGCATCGACGGGGTGGCCAAGGACGGGATTCAGGTGCGGGCCCGGGCGCGGGTGACCGTGCGCTCGAACCTCGACCGCTACGTGGGCAGCGCCCTCGAGGAAACCATCATTGCCCGGGTGGGCGAGGGCATCGTCACGACGATCGGCTCGGCGGACACCTACAAGACCGTTCTCGAGAGCCCCGACTCCATTTCCAAGGTGGTCCTGCAGCGCGGGCTCGACGTGGGTACCGCTTTCGAGATCCTCTCGATCGACATCGCGGATGTGGATGTCGGCGACAACGTCGGCGCGAAGCTGCAAGTCGCCCAGGCGGAGGCGAACAAGAACATGGCCCAGGCTCAGGCGGAAATCCGCCGGGCGGCGGCGGTCGCCCTCGAGCAGGAAAATAAGGCGAAGGTGCAGGAGATGCAGGCCAAGCTCGTGGAGGCCCAGGCCCAGGTGCCCATGGCGGTGGCCGACGCCCTGCGCACCGGGAATCTCGGGGTAATGGACTACTACCGCCTGAACAACATCCAGGCCGACACGAAGATGCGGGAGACCATCTCCGACGAAGAGGAGGGTGGATCCTCTGGTGGTCTCCCCGGTAATCCGAACCGCTAAGGGCCGGAGGCACTCGTCGTGGAGAATTTCTTCGAGCTGCTTCTCCCCCTCCTGTTCGTGGGGATCTACTTCCTGACGAACCTGTTGGGCCGCAGGAAGGGCGGGGGCGAATCGGAAGACAAGGCGGGGAAGCAGGCGACTCCCGGCGAGAACGCGGACGAGCTCCGCCGGATCCGGGAGGAGCTCAAGCGGAAGATGCGGGAGCGCCGGGGGGAAAGCGCCGCGGGGAGCGCCGGTTCGGCTGGCGAGGCGACCCCCGTGGAACGGGCTGGCACCGAAGACCGCGAGGGTGGGGCGGTTCTCCGCGAGTCCCACCCGAAACGCTCCCGCGGCATGCGGGAGTCCCGCCAGAGGAGAATGGGGGACGAGGGCGGGGAAGAGACCGAGGAAGCCCGCACCGGTACGGGTCCCGCTCCCTCTCCGGTCCCGGGAGGCCCCTCGCCGGTCGACCGTCAGTGGAATGAGCGGATGGCGGAGATCCGGCGCACTCAGGAAGAGGCCGAGCGAATCCGCCGGGAGGCGGGCGCACCGCAGGGCATGCCGGCCTACCGTGATGGGGCGGGCGGCACCCGTCCCCGGCCGGGGGGATCCTTCCCCACCGCCGCCACCTACCGCGAGTTCCTGCGGGCCTCCCTCGCCGAGCCGTACAACCTCCGCCGCAGTTTCCTGCTTTCCGAGGTCTTCGGCACTCCCCTCGGCCTGCGCGAGGACAACCGCACGCGCCCGAGCTGGGAGCTGTAGGCGGTTGGTGGGCGGTCCTGGCTCCCCGACTGGCGAAGGTTCGTCTCAGGACTCCCGGGGTAGACGCCGCGGTCGGCGCACGGGCAGCCCGGCGGCGGCGAGGTGGTCCTTGGCCTGCGGGATCGTGTAGGTGCCGAAGTGGAAGATGGACGCCGCGAGGACGGCGTCCGCCTCTCCCTCGCGGAGGACGGAGACCAGGTGGTCAAGATTCCCCGCGCCCCCGGAAGCGATCACCGGTACGGAGACCGCTCGACTGACAGCCCGGGTCAGCTCCACATCGTAGCCCTCGCCGGTGCCGTCGCAGTCCATGCTGGTCAGGAGGATCTCCCCGGCTCCGCGGGCCGCGCCCTCCCGCACCCATTCGAGGACATCCCGCCCGGTATCCCGCCGGCCGCCGTGGGAGTGGACGGTCCACTTTCCGTTCCCGCCGGTCCGGCGGGCATCCACCGCCAGCACGATGCAGGAACTGCCGAAGCGGCGGGCCGACTCCTCGAGAAGGGCGGGGTCGTGCAGGGCGGCGGTGTTCAGGCTCACCTTGTCCGCGCCGGCCTGGAGCATGGAGCGGATGTCCGCCACCGAGCGGAGTCCCCCCCCGACGGTCAGGGGCATGAAGCAAACGGAGGCGGTCGCCTCGACGACCGCGCGGAGAATGGCCCGATCGTCACTGGAGGCGGTGATGTCGAGAAAGACCAACTCATCCGCGCCCTGTTCCTGGTAGGCCCGGGCGATCGCCACGGGGTCGCCGGCATCGCGGAGCTCCCGGAAGCGCACACCCTTGACCACCCGGCCGGCGTCGACATCGAGGCACGGGATGATGCGCCGGCTGAGCACGGGACGGGGAGGCGGGGGAGCGGGCGGCGCTCAACCGCCGACGAGGGCGAGATCGGGCTCGAACTCGATGGCGAAGCGGTAGGTCTGGCCCGGGCGCAGGACGAGGGGGTGGTCGCGCTCGAGGGTCTGCAGGTAGAAGAGAGGGCCCCAGTAGGTGCGCGCGTTCGGATCGTTGGTGACGATCTCGTTCTCTCGCCACTCTCCCTGGAAGTCGTCCTTGAGGATGTTCGGCCGGAGGCCCTCGTCGCCGAGGCGCAGGGAGGTCTCCATGCAGTGGCGGGAGTGGGGGAGGCCGACCGCCATGGTGTAGCGCATGCCCTGGATCTGCGTCTGCGTGCGCACCTCGTAGACGAACTCGCTGGAGATCCGCGAGCCCCGGAATTCCCAACGGACCCGGCAGGATCCGATCCCGCTGAGGATCTTTTCCTCGACGGTGATGAAATCGGGCTGCTCGTAGGTGAAGTAGAGGGCGTTGCCGCGACCGAGCCCGGTGGTGCAACCCTTGCCGTAGTAGGAGGGGACCACCCGATCCTCCCCGATCCGCAGCTCCGGCTGGAAGAGGGGCAGGTAGCGGCCGGTCGGCCAGTCAAAGAGGCCGGGGGCGTGGGGGAAGGCGAGGGAGTCGCTGTTGGCGCGGGCCCGGTTCCCGACCAGGGGGATTTGCAGGTGCAGCCCGGACTGGGCGTCGCTGTAGTTGAAGAGGCCGTGCTCGCGCCGTCCCTTTTCGAACAAGAAGAGCTTGCCCCCGGACTTGGCGGGCGCGGGGCGGGCGTCGGCGAGGGTGCCCCCGATGGAGCGGGCGAGGCGCGACCACTGGCTGAGGTAGCGGGCGGCGTCGAAATTGGCGAGCCGGGAGGTGTGGCGCGCGAGGGAGGTGCGCTCGTGGTCCCGCACGACGATGGTGCCCTCCTCCTGGTCCACGTAGGTCTCGAAGAAGAACTGGAAAAGCCGCCGGAGAAGATCGAGGTAGACGGGCTTGCGCTCAGGCGCCACCCAGTTGTCGCGGAGGGCCTGCAGGATCAGGCTGATGCAGTGCATCTGGCCGTAGGCCCCGATATTTTCCCCGTAGGCCCACCCGAGACCGTCCTGGCGGACGAGATCGAGGAGGACCTTCAAGTACTTCTCCCCGTGGGTGCGGAGGCTGGGGAGCTTGCGGTCCCGCAAGTGCACGTTCGCGTGCAGCTGGAGGGACTGGCGGATGAGGACGAAGGAAAGGATTCCGTAGATGTCGTACACTCCGCCGATGCCGTGCTCGCCGCTGTCGTCGAAGTACCCGGTGGCGGACTTCTCCTCCAGGGGGGCGAGGAACCGCTCGATGAGCTTGCCCGTCTCGTCCTTGCGCGTCAGCCCGAAGCTGAAACGGGTGACCGCCTTGGCGATGTTGAAGGCCTGCCGGTGGTCGGTGAAGTCCTCCCGCGTGAGCAGCTGTCGGTCGAGGGTCTCGCGGACCTCCTCGTCGAGCCGGATCCAGACCTCATTGCGGTCCCGCGCCGGTCCGAAGCTGAGCATGCCGAGCGCGCCGTAGGCGAGGCCGTTCTCATCCTGCCCGCTGTTGGCCACCTGGGCGGAGAGGGCGCGGGCGGCGAGATCGGGCAGGTCGAACTGGTCGAGCCGGAGCTCCCCCTCGGCCCGGAAGTACTCGCCGATGGCGAGAACCGCGTGGCCGGGCTCGTTGGGCACGGGTACCTCTTCCCCGACGGGATCGAGCATGCCGTCCTCCCGGATGGCGCTCAAGTTGTTCCACAGGATCGAGCGGGCGAGCTCTTGGCACTGTTCCGCGAAAGGATGTTCCATTCGAATCGAGCTAGGTCTGCAGTTGGGAGAGGGAGAGGGCCTCCGGGAGTGGCAAGCCTCCCGTGATGAGACGGCGCCGCGCCCTTGGCAATCCCGAAAGGATCAGAGGTTGAGGAGTCGGAGGAATTCCGCGTTCGTCCCGGTCTTGCCCATCCGCTCGATGACCGTCTCGGCGGCGTCCTCCGGTTTCTGGGGGGCAATCGCCCGGCGGAAGAAGCGGGACTTCTCGAGGACGTCGGGGGCGAGGAGCAGCTCCTCCTTGCGGGTGCCGGACGCGTTGATGTTGATGGCCGGCCAGATCCGCAGTTCGGCAATTTTCCGGTCGAGCACCATCTCCATGTTGCCGGTCCCCTTGAACTCCTGGAAGATCAGGTCGTCCATCTTGCTGCCGGTCTGGATGAGCGCGGAAGCCACGATGGTCAGGCTGCCGGCCTCCTCGGTGGCCCGCGCGGCGGAGAAGAGCTGGCGGGGTTTCTCGAGGGCACGGATGTCGAGGCCGCCGGTCATGGTGCGGCCGCCCCCGCCCTTCGCCGAGTTGTAGGCGCGGGAGATCCGGGTGAGCGAGTCGACGAGGAGGACGACGTCCTTGCCCACCTCCACGAGGCGCTTCGCCCGCTCGATGGCCAGCTCGGCCACGCGCAGGTGGTTGGGGATTTCCTCGTCGTTGGAGGAGGCGTACAGCTCGGCCTCCACCGTGCGCCGGAAATCGGTGACCTCCTCGGGCCGCTCGTCGCAGAGCAGGACCATGAGGTGACACTCGGGGTGGTTCTCGAGGACGCCGGCGGCGATGTCCTTGAGCAGGGTGGTCTTCCCGGTGCGGGGCGGGGCCACGATGAGTCCGCGCTGCCCCTTGCCGATGGGGCAGAAGAGATCCATGATCCGGGTGGTCATGCGGCCATCGGAGTGCTCCAGCCGGAGCATCTCCTGCGGGGTGATCGTGGTCAGCTGGGGGAAGGCGAGCCGTCGCTTGCGCACATCGATGGGATCGCCGTCGACCGTCTCGAGGTAGCGGAACTTGGGGTTGGGGAAGCGGGGATCGTGCAGCGCGCTCCCCGCGAGGTAGTTGCCCGGGCGCAGCTTGAAGCGGCGGATGAGCTCCTTTGGCACGAAGGTGTCGTCCGGGCGGGTGCGGCCGTTGTACTGCGGCTGGAGCAACTCGCCCGTCTTGTTCCTGAGAATCTCGAGAACGCCCTCGACGGGGCGCTCTTCTACTTCACTTTCCGATTCACTCATCCGGTGACTACAGGTCGGCTCTAAATCAAAAGAAGGAGGGTGGCGGCAGGACACGGTCCCAGCGGTGGTTCTGGGAAGCGAAACACGGGAGCGCGACCGCGCGGGGTGAGGCTCCCCGTAGAGCCACTCGGAGGCTTTCCCGTCGTTCCATGGGTGTCAAACGGCAAATCGTCCGGACCCGGGCGATGGCGCAGCTCGGGGCAAGCCCGGGCGCTCCGCGCCGGAGAAGTCCCGGCCGTGGTTCAGGCGCGGTCGGCCACCGCCGGCTCGGCCACCCCGAAAGCCTCGCCGAGGTCCCGCTCCGCGTCGATGGCCGCCTGGCAACCCATACCGGCGGCAGTGATGGCCTGCCGGTAGACGGAGTCCGCGCAATCACCGGCCACGTAGACGCGCGGGCGGGCCGTTCGTACCTGGCTGCCGGACTCGGGGAGGAGGTAACCGGCCTCGTCCATGCGGAGCTGGCCGCGGAAGGGGGCGGTGTTCGGGATGTGCCCGATGGCGATGAAGACACCGCGGCAGGCGAGCTCGGAGCCTTTCCCGGTGGCCCGGTTCTGCAACCGGAGGCCGCGGGTGTTGCCGTTCTCGTCGGGGAGGATTTCCTCGACCACGGAGTTCCAGACGGGCTCGATCTTCTCGTGCTGGAGGGCCCGCTCGGCCATGATGGGGGAGGCGCGGAGTTCGTCGCGGCGGTGCACCAAGTAGACCTTCTCGCAGAAGCGGGTGAGGAAGAGGGCCTCCTCGCAGGCGGAGTCCCCGCCCCCGACCACCGCCACCACCTCATCGCGGTAGAAGGCGCCGTCACAGGTCGCGCAGGTGGTCACGCCCTTGCCCCCGTACATTTCCTGTTCCCCGGGTACCCCGAGAAGCCGGGGGGAGGCGCCGGTGGCGATGATGAGGGCCTGCGTTTCGAGGGTGGACCCGTCTGTCAATTGCAAGCGGTGCACGGGACCGTCCAAATCGGCGCTTTCCACGAGTGCGTTCCGGAAGCGGGTGCCGAAACGGCTGGCCTGCTTCCGCAGGTGGTCCATGAGGAGAAAGCCGTCCACGCCCTCGGGGAACCCGGGAAAGTTCTCCACCTCCGAGGTGGTGGTCAGCTGTCCCCCGGGCTGGCTGCCCTCGAGGAGGAGGGGTTCGAGATTCGCCCGCGCCGCGTAAATGGCCGCGGTCAGGCCGGCGCAACCGGAGCCGAGGATGACGATGTTTTCAGGCATGACGATGGGGCGAGGGGAGGGATGGGGGCGGGGCGCGCATTAGCCGAGAGGTTCCTCCGCGGGGTGGAGGATGTGGTCCATGGCGTCGGCGGGCGACTCTACCTCGTTTTCCGAAACCACCCGGGCGGGAACGCCGGCCACGGTGACATGGGGAGGCACGTCCTCGAGGACGACGCTGTTCGCGCCGATGCGGGCGCCCTCGCCGACCCGGATGTTCCCGAGGATCTTCGCGCCGGTCCCGATGAGGACGCCGCGGTCGATCTTCGGGTGGCGGTCCCCGGAAACCTTCCCGGTGCCCCCGAGGGTGACGGCATGGAGGATGGAGACGTGGTCGGCGATCCGGGAGGTCTCGCCGGCGACAAAGCCGGTGGCGTGGTCGAGGAGGATTCCGGAGCCGATCCTCGCGGCGGGATGGATGTCCACGGCAAAGAACTCCGAGGTCAGGCTCTGCAGGTGGAGGGCCAATTGCCGGCGATGGTGGCGCCACAGCCAGTGGGAGACGCGGTGGCAGCAGATCGCCTTGAAGCCCTTGTAGTAGAGGACGGGGGTGATCGCGTTGAGGCAGGCCGGGTCGCGGTGGTGGATGGCGCGGATGTCCGCGCGGATGGCCCGGCCGATCGAGGGGTCCGCCTCCATGGCCTCGAGGAAGACATGCTCGAGGTGGTACTCCCAGTGGGAGAGGAAAGTGAGTTTGCCGGCGAGGCGGTAGGCGATGACCTCCTCGAGGCTCGCCCGGTCGAGAACGATCTCCTGCACCTGGCTGGCGAGAACGGGTTCCTGCTCGATGATTTGCTGGGCGTCCCGCCGGATCTGCGACCAGACGGGATCGGACTCGGAGGAATCAATCATGGGAAAAACGGGGAGCACATTGCGAAAAACCGTCAACTCCACCCTGTTCACTTTGCCTCCTGACCGCAAATCCCAAACGGTTTCCCCCGCCCATGAACCTCCGCACCCTTCTTTCCACCAGCCTCCTGCTCCTCGCCGCGGCCACCGCGGGCACGGCCGCGTCCCTCTCGACGGGGGAACCGGCCCCGAACTTCACCCTCCCGGACACGGGCGGGACCGAGCACTCGCTCGAGGACTTCCGGGGGAAGTACGTCGTGCTCGAGTGGCTGAACCACGGTTGCCCCTTTGTCCGGGCCCACTACGGCTCTGGGAACATGCAGGCCCTGCAGGAGCGCTGGACGGACGAAGACGTCGTCTGGCTGTCCATCGTGTCCTCGGCCCCCGGGAAGCAGGGCCACCATCCGCCGGCGGAAGCCGATCGGCTCACGGAGTCGAAGGGGGCTGCGCCCACCGCGGTCCTGCTCGATCCGGAGGGCCGGGTCGGGCGGGCCTACGCCGCCCGGACCACCCCGCACATGTTCGTGATCGGGCCGGAGGGGCGCCTGCTTTACCAAGGCGCCATCGACGACGATCCGCGGGTGCGGGAGCCGGGGAACGCGACCAACTATGTGACGGCCGCCCTCGAGGCGGCCCGCAGCGGCGGGTCGGTGGCGGTGGAGTCCACCCGGCCCTACGGCTGTTCGGTGAAGTACTGACCGGGCGAGATTCTCCGGGCACTCCGCCGATGCCGATCCTCTTCACCGAGACCCTCATTCCCCTGCCGCGGGAGGAGGTCTTCCCCTTTTTCGCGGATCCGGCCAACCTGCGCGCGCTCACTCCGCCCCAGCTGCACTTGCGGATCCTCGAGCCCGGAAAGGTGAGCATGGAGGAGGGAGCGCGGATCAACTACCGCATTCGTCTCCTCGGGATTCCCCAGCGCTGGCAGTCGCGCATCGCGGTCTGGGAGCCACCGGAACGCTTTGCGGACGAGCAGACCAAGGGGCCCTACCGGTCGTGGTGGCATACCCACACCTTTGAGGAGACGGCGGAGGGGCAGACCCGGATGAGTGATCATGTCGCCTACGAGTTGCCCTTTCCCCCATGGGGACGAGTGGGCGGGCCGTTCGTGCGCTGGCAGCTCCGCGGGATCTTTCGCTACCGGACGAGGCGCCTCGGGGAGGTGCTGCCGCTGGGGGAACGGGGCGGGGTGGTCGCCGGGCCGGTCGAGTTCCGAACCGCCTGAAGCGCTCGACCCGGGAGGGGCACGCCGGGTCGGGGATCGAGGGTCCGCAGTTGAGGAAAGCGATTGTGCGGTGGATTGGGTGCGGTCGGGGCGACGGATGGCGAGGTGGGCAACCCCGGGGGAAGGGACCGCGGCGCGCGCCTCGCGGATGGTGGCGGTGGCGGGAAAGCCGAGGCGCGGTAGGGTTCGACGGAGGGCCCGACTCCCCCTTAGGCTCGTCCGCATGTTTTACGACGAGACCCGCGTGCAACTCGCCTCTGGGGCCGGGGGCGATGGCAGTGCCAGCCTGCGCCGTGCCCGCTTCGTGCCGAAGGGTGGACCCGACGGTGGCGATGGCGGGCGCGGGGGCGACCTGCTTCTCCGGGGCAACCGCAATGTCGGCGACCTGCGCGCCTTCCACTTCCAGCCGCACTGGCGGGCGGAGAACGGGCAGCCGGGCCGCGGCCAGCAGAAGAACGGGCGCGGGGGGCGCGACCGCGTGCTCGATGTGCCGGTGGGCACGGAGGTGCGCGCGGAGGAAGGTCGGCTCGTCACCGAGATCCTTCACGACGGGGAGGAGTTCCGCCTGCTGCGCGGGGGCAAGGGCGGGCTCGGGAACCTCCATTTCAAGTCGGCCACCAACCAGACGCCCCGCGAGTACACCGCCGGGGGGGCCGCCGAGGAGGGAACCTTCGTCCTCGCCCTCAAGACGATCGCCGATGTGGGCCTGGTCGGTTTTCCCAACGCGGGCAAGTCGAGCTTGCTCGGCGAGTGGACGGGCGCGACCCCGCGAACCGGGGCTTACCCGTTCACCACGGTCCACCCGACGGTGGGGATGACGGAGCCCGCCGGCGCGGGCGACTACCGCCGTCTCGCCCTTGCCGACGTGCCCGGGCTCATCGAGGGGGCGAGCGCGGGAAGGGGTCTCGGCTTGCGCTTCCTTCGCCATGTGGAGCGCTGCCCGTTGCTCCTCGCGGTGCTCGACGCGGCCGGGGTGGACGAGCGAGACCCGGTGGAGGATTGGCAAATCCTCTGCCGGGAGCTCGACGAGTACGATCCGCCGTTGGGCGGGAGGGTACGCCTCGCCGCGGCCAACAAAATTGATCTCCCGGGCGCGGAGAAAAACATTCGCCGCCTGCGGGAGGCGGTTTCCGTTCCCGTGTACCCGGTCTCCGCGGAAACGGGCGAGGGACTGGCGGAACTGCGGGAGGCCCTCTTCCGCGAGTGGAGTGTCCTGCGGGCGGGTGCGCCGGAAACGGCCGGTTTGACCCCGCCCGCTTCCGGCGAATGATGGCAGGTTCATGGAACCCAAGGAACGCCTCGCCCTCCTCGCCCCCGACCTCCGCCAGGTGCCCCCGCGCAGCCCGCGCGTCAAGCTGGGCGACTACGTGATCGCCGCCCGCACCCTCGACAAGTGCCGGGCCACGCTCCACGGCACGGCCGGGGACTACCACTTCGACTGCCCGCTCGATAACCTCTTCTTCGAGTTCACCGGCCTCACCGCGGACCGCTTCCGGGAGCAGGTCGCTACGGGGGCCACGGATGCCGAGATGGGGGAGTGGATCGCGGCCGAGTCCCATCCGCGCGAGCGCATCGCAATCATCCACTGGAACAACCGGATGCGGGCCCAACGCCTCGTCGATCTGCCGGACGCGATCCAGGAGTTCATGGAGGACTACATTCCGGCCAATGTCCCCGCTCATCTCCAGAATCGCATCCACGTCTTCTTCGACATCTACGACGCCGAGGAAGGGCGTTTTTGACCGGAGCGCCGGGAACCTCCTCGGGGAGGGCTGAAGAGTGGCGCCGCGCGGGAGGGGAGCCGCTCTGCGGGACCCGTGTTTGCGGGAAGCCTCCCCTCGATCGGGGCGCCGGGATCCGGGGCGCGGTGGCCGTGGTTGCGCTCAACCGGACAGGAGCCCACCGAGGAGGGGCAGGTATGCGGCGGTGAGGAGGGCGTTCAACCCCATCCCGAGCCCGGCGAACGCCCCGCAGCGTCCGCTCTCCCGCAGGGCCCGGGCCGTCCCGATCCCATGCGCGGCGACTCCGAGCGCGAGTCCCCGCGCGGCCTCATCCGCGATCCGCAGCCGATCGAGGAGCCACGGCCCGAAACTGGCACCGAGGATGCCGGTGAGAATGACGTGCACGGCGGCGAGGGGAGGGGAACCGCCGAGTTGCTCGGCCAGGGCCATGGCGACGGGAGAAGTCACCGACTTGGGCGCGAGCGAGGCAAGCAGGAGGGGACCGGCCCCGAAGAGGGCGAGGAGGATGAGGGTGCTCGCCACCGCGAGGAGGGACCCGGTGGCCAGCCCGGCCGCGATGGCCGGCGCGTTCCGGCGGATTCGGCCGAGTTGGTGGTAGAGCGGAATCGCCAGGGCCACGGTCGCCGGTCCGAGGAGGAAATGGATGAATTGGGCGCCCTCGAAGTAGGTGGCATACTCCGTGCGGCTCGCCAGGAGGAAGACGGAGAGGGCGAGGACGCTGAGAAGGACGGGATTGGCCCAGGCGCGTCCCCCGCTCCGCTCGAAGATCCACTGCGCCCCGAGCCAGGTGGCGAGGGTCAGGGTGAGCGCGAACAGGGGGCGCTCCGCGAGGTACACCCAGATTTCCTGCAGGGGCGTCATGCCTTCCGGCCCTTCGGTCGATGGGCCATCCGGGCGTAGAGCCAGCCCGTCCCGGCAAGGGCAAGGCCCGTGCTCACCACGAGCGCCACCAGAAGCCCGGGCCAGGCCCCGGCAATCGGCTCGAGCTGGGTGATCACGCCGACCCCGGCCGGGACGAAGAGAAGACCGAGATGGCGCAGGAGTCCGTTCGCGGTCACCTCGAGGGACTTCGGCACGGAGCCCCGCAGCACGAGGAAAAGGAGCAGAAGAAGGAGGCCGAGGACGGGACCGGGCAGGGGTAGGCCGAGCGCCCGCACGAGGAATTCCCCCGCGAGCTGGCAGGCAAAGAGTCCAGTGAGGGCGGCGAGCATGAGGGCAAGGGATCGCGGGGGCGCGCGGGGTTCCCGCCGCGACTACGCATCCTCTCCCGGGGGATGATCGAGGCCACGCCCGTCCGCGAACTTTTCCGCGAGCGCCTGCCGCACGTTTTCCGGAACGAGTCCGGTGTCCCGGTCCGTGTACCGTGCCACCTGTTTGAGGATCGAGCTGCTCGAGTAGAAGTACCGCTCGCTCGGCATGAGAAAGAGGGTCTCGACTTCCTCGCTGAGGTTGCGGTTCATCTGCGCGATCTGGAACTCGTACTCGAAGTCGGAGATCGCCCGCAGGCCCCGAATGAGGGCGGCCGCACCGACCTCCCTGGCAAAGTCGACCATCAGCCCGCGACAGACCCGCACCTCCGTGCGGGGATGGGTCAGGTTCGCCTCGGCGAGGGCGACCCTTTCCTCGGTGCTGAAGAGGGGATGCTTCGACTCGTTCGGCGCCACCACGAGGATTACCCGGTCAAAGAGGTGGGCCGCCCGCTCGAGCACGTCGAGATGACCGAGCGTGATGGGGTCAAAGGTTCCGGGGTAGAGCGCCGTCCTCATCGACTCGGCAGGATGCAAAGGCGGTGGGGCTCGGCGAACCTTTTTCGGAGGCCGGTTCCCGCCCGCCCGCCCGGGGACCGTGCACGCGGGGTGGGCCCGGAGGGGACTGGCGGATCCGTGGGGGCTGGCCGGCCCCCGCGCTCGCGGGGGAACGCGCTTTCGCGTGGACGACTCCCGCACGGCGGGACAGGCTTCCCCACCGACCGAGGCCCGGATGGCGGAACGGTAGACGCTGCGGACTTAAAATCCGCTGCCCGCAAGGGCGTGGGGGTTCGAGTCCCCCTCCGGGCATACTGGATGGCTCTGACGGGCACATCCATGAGCGCGGACCGCAAAATTCTTGGGGCGTTCTGGGAGGAAGGCGTCCCAGAGAAGGGGGAAGAAGCGCGCCGCTCCGCCGGGGAGGGCTCGCGGGTCCGCCTGGCCAATGGGTTGATGGGACGCACCCAATGTTGCGGAGGCCGCCCGCCAAGGGCAGGGGAGGTGTCGCCTTTGGCAGAGGTGGGAACCATCGAGCTCGTCCGCCTTCAGAGCCCCGGCGGGGCTCCTCCAAGCGAGGGGATGAGGATCAAGAGACCGTTCCGGGGACCACCTCAGGGCGGGCGGACCGGGAACCATGAAAAAGATCCCCAAAGAACGGAAAGAGGCGATTCTGGCCAAGCGGAGCGGCCCGGATCGCCAGCCGGTGGCGGTTGTGGCCGCCAAGGGGGGCCTCCGCACGGGGACCTGGACCAACCCGCCCTAACAGGCCCGCCGGCGGGCCCGCCGGCTACCCGAATCTGGGGACGGTCTGGAGGGCGGGTCTGGGCGGGTTGGTCTGAATTTCCTAAAACTGGAAGGGTAGATCACCACAGAGAACACGGAGGGGGAGAAGAGAGAGAAAACGCACAGAATTTGTCTCCCCCACAATTCTCCGTGCCCTTGGCGTCCTCTGCGGTCGAGAACACCCGGGGATTGGGTGCCATGGCTGAAAAGAACGCCGAGCATCCCCCAACCCGTCTCCCGCGCGCAGCTCTCTCGGAGAACCTTGCCTCGGTGGACACGCCTGTCGTCCTGCACGGGGACAACGGCAGTCCCCGGAAAGCAGGCACTGTCCGGGCCACCCTGCGTACCCTCGGCTGCGGCCCTTCGCACTCGCACTCGCGCCCGCGGGTGAGCAACGACCATCCTCATGCGCGGAGGCCCTCTTCCGCACCGCGAAATTCCCTCCCAACCTTTCGCCGGAAGCCTTTGCCGACCTTGGGAGCCCCCGCTGCACCCGCCAATCGGCACGCTGCTTCATCCACATCGACAACCCCTCGCACCGCCATCGTGCCCCGCGCTTTGGGACCCCGTTGGACAACGCACACCGGCGTGGACAGGGCGATCCTCCGCTGTCGCCAGACACTCTAGGAGAACGCCCGGAACCACCGACCCGGCAGGGGTTCCGCCAAACCACCCGCAACCGGCTTTCGGTCACCTTCTCCTCCCTCCCCTCGACCAATCCCTGCATTCACGAACCCACCCCCCAAGAAATCCGTTCGAGATCCCTGAGGACTGACGGGACGGCTACGGCTTTCGTGTCCACGAGTCGCTGCTTCTGGAATCGACCACCGCCTTTTCCCTTGGGTCGAAGCCCGCCCGATCCACCGCCTCGGGTCCCGTGCCCATCGACAAGGTTGAAGGACCGTAAGCGGGAGGACCGTGGTCCGGGGAATTCCCGACGCTGGTCTAACGGTCCTTCTCACTTTCCCCGGGCTGGGGCAACGAGGTGAGGAAGAGTCTCCGCAGTCCATGGAAGGAGCGTCCCTGTCCTTCGAGATGGGCGCTTTGCAGCACCCGGCGGAACGACCGGCAGAGGGAACTGCGTGGCCGTCCTGCCAGCGGACTGAGCGGTCCACTGCGCTCTTCAGGGGGAGTCCGGGCCAGCTCTTGGCGCAGGGGTTCGGCGATCGGGACGGCGGACTTCGTCTTGGTCTTCTCGCACGGGTACGTGAGAATTCCCCGGTAGAGGTCGACCGAATCCCATGCGATCTCCACCGCATCCCCCAGGCGTAGTCCCGCGTATCCTCCGAAAAGGATAGGAAACCGCCATTCCGGCGGAGCGTTCCGCAGCAGTTCGGCCATCTCCTCGAACGAGAACGCCTTGGGGGCATCCTCCTTCGGCGAACCGATCGAACGGGGAAGGGTACACCCGGCCCATGGATCGATGCCCGCTTCGGGGAAAAACCATCGGCGACGGATTGCGGCTCTCCAGATCGCTCGGAGGGTCTGGAGGTACTTTCGGGCGGTCGATGGAGCGAGCCCGAGGCCTCCCTCCTCCCGGCTCTGGGTAAGGGCGACAATGAAGGTGTCCACCTCCTCAGGGCTGAAACGGGCCGCAAGCCGATCCTCCCCACCCGCCCATTTTCGCAAGGCCCGCAATGCGGCCCGTACCTGACTCTCACCCCCATCCGCGAGATTTTGGGATGCCCCCCGCCTCCATTCGAGGTAGTGGTCCCGTAGCTCGGAGAGACGAGGGTTCCAGGGGGACTCCGCCTGCGCTTGCAGGTGCCGGGCGATTTCCCGAGCTCGTTGCAGCGCCCGCTCCCGGGACTGTTCCCAAGCGCCCGGGCAAGACGAAAGGGGAAGGCGCACACCGGTCGATCGTCCCATCCGTGCCTTGCCGGGTAAGGTGATCCAGGCGCACCAAAATGGGCTCCGCTCCCGGCGGTAAAGGGTGATCCTTGGAAAGGCAGGACCCACTTGAGCGGGCGCGGCAGGGGAAGGGTGGCTCGGTACAGTGGAAGTGTCCATCCATTCAGTCGCTTTGAGGATTCGTCTTGAGGAATGGGAGGGGAATAGGAACCGGATTTGCGGAATGTCAATTTCCGAATAGGAAAATTTTCTGCGATTCTGGCTCCGAGAAATCGGATGGGTCGACCAAAAGTTCTGCAGGGTACCTGACGAAGCTCCGGATCGACCGCGGTGTTTTTGGGTCAACCGGGGTGTTGCATCCGGGCTGGTTTGCAAAAGGTCAAAGGATTATTCCATCGATCCTCCGTTCGCACCCGCCGTGGCCGTCTTCTTTCCGCACTGCTTTCCCCCATCGTAGCTGATCGTCCAGAGGATGTCTGAACCCATTCGGGTTCCGGTCCATGGGACGGGGCGAATCCAGTCGTCCATCTCCTCGGGACCGAAACTCGCCACAATCGGGTCCACTCCAACAGCCCATTCCCGGAAGGCCCCCACCGCAGCCCCTACCTGACTCCCACCGTCATCCGGGAGGTTCCGGGAGGGCTTCCGCCTCCACCCGAAGGAGGGGTCCCGTGGCTCGGGGAGACAAGGGTTCCCGAGGAATTCCGCCGGCTCCTCCAGGTTCCGGCAGATTGCTTGAGTTCCTTGCTGTGCCAGCCCCGCGACGATTCCAGAGCGCCCGGGAAAGTGGCGCGAGGAGGGCGCCCATGGGTCGATCGTCTAATTTTCACTGGGCCGGCCAAGGTGGACGGGGCGCACCAAGCAGTTCTCCGCATTCCAAAGGTTCCCATTGGATCGAGAGCTTCACGGATCGACAGCCGAGGAGATCCAAGCCGCGGAGTTCCCGAACGGGCTGAGGGGGAGGGAGTACGGGGCAGGAGGAGCGGTGAGTGGTTTTGGAGGCCTTTTGTCTTACAAAAGAGAGCCTGTGGGATCTGAACTGCAGGGTGACAATTTCCAATCAAGCAAATTGTCAGTCATTATTGATTAAAGAAGGAAGGTTTTGATCGGTTCCTGTTGTCATTGTTATCAATGGACCCGTGGGTCCGTGCCAACGGAGCGGGGGTTTACGGGAGAATTGTTGAAGAGTTACAAAATAATAATCATAGATCATTTTACCTACCACTCTCCCCCGCCCGGCCTCCTTTCCCGCGCCTTCCTCTCCTCCTCTGTTCCCATTTCCGCACGGTTCTCGTCCGAGCGGTAGACGCTTGCGACACCGTCCCCATTTTTGGCAGGCGGGTGGGCGTGCCGATGTTGGTCAAGAGTCTCCGCATTGGGTGTCCTTTCCGCCAAGCCTCGACCCGCAAGGTGACCTTTCGCGTGCAGTGGTTCCGGAATTTTTCCGGTTGTCGCTGCCGGCGTGATCTTTGCGGCTCACGGAAAACCTGGGGAGGGAGGTCGGGCAAAATTCAGGAGCGGAGGGTCCCTGAGGCTGGGAATCGGTGATTCGGGCCGTCTGGGGTCTCCTGCGCGGGTAGCAGAGCGGTGGCCAGGACGATCGGGACGCACTGCATCGATTCGCCATAGGGATTTCTCCCAGGGTCCAAGATCCACGTTGTCGTGGCGGATAGGGAGAAGTAGTTACATTAAAATTTTTAAAACAAAAAGAATACTGATTAGAATACCCAAATTTTCGTTTTGAGAATATACTAAAGATCGATTGAGGAACAAAAGAGGTTGCTAAAAGGGAGAGTAGACCCAATTTTCGATGGTGTGCTAGGTCCGCATCCTTTTCATTTTGGTAAAAGACTACTCGGCTTAGTAGCCCTGTTCTTCCTGTTGCCTTCCGCGGCGCAGGAGTCGGGGCCGCGGGCCCCGGACGTGGGAGCGATCCTGCGGGACGTGCAGCGGGACCAGCAGCGGGAGCGGATCCCGGCGCCCTCGGAGGACCGGGTGGAGCGGGAGGAGGCGGCCCCGGCCCCGGAGATTCCCGCGGACGCCCCGCGGGTGCCGATCAGGGAAATCGAGTTTGTGGGGAACACCGTGTCCTTCCCGCCAAGCCTCGACCCCGAAGCTGACCTTTCGCGTTCAGTATTTCCGGAATTGCCCCGATTCCACCTGCCCGTACCGATGGGAGCGGAGGAAGCCCATGGCGCTCTCTTTCCTCCCCTCGATCGCAGAGGAGGCAGCGGTTCTCGATCGGGACGCCTCGGAGGCTGGTGGGGGACGAGTCATTCGCGGGGGAGAAGGGATTGGCCGGGGAGAGGCGTCGGTTGGAAGATAGAACTACCCCAGTTACCGGAAACTCCATCAGGAGACGACGCATCTACCGAGGCTGCGTGTACCTCTCACCGGCGAAATTGAACCATTCGTCGCATAGAATCGAGCCCCACCTGCAACGATCGTTGATTGGTGTCGAGGTGGAGACCCCTTTGGAATTGCGGGCAATCATCCTCGTTTTCCCGACACAGATGTCTCCACTCATTGTTCGATCCCCCAACCGATGTCGCTTCCGCGGGGCCTTTGGGCGTCGTGCATTCCGACAGAGCGCAGGACCCGGCTTCCGCTCGGGCCTCCCGAAAAAAACCGTCGTTCTTCCCCGCCGGGCCTCCCTCCGTGCCCCTCTCCGCCTCGTCCTTTCCCTCGCCCTCCTTTCCTGCGCCCTGCTCCCCGCGGTCCACGCCACCCTGCCCAGCGGGGGCGCGGTGACCGCCGGCGAGGCGAGCATCGCTTCGGCCGGCTCGGCGATGACGATCGAGCAGTCGAGCGCCAAGGCGATCCTCGAGTGGGGGGACTTCTCGATCGGGTCGGGAGCGTCCGTGCAGTTCGTGCAACCCGGCAGTGGCGCGGTCGCCCTCAACCGCGTCGTCGGGGGGAACCCCTCCGCCATCCACGGCAGCCTCTCCGCGAACGGGAAGCTCTT
>CAJXLM010000009.1 GCA_913056175.1 uncultured Opitutia bacterium
AGCACTGGGATCACCTGCGAACCAGCAACCCGATCGAGAGCGTCTTCGCAGTCGTCCGCCACCGCACCGTGCGTACCCAAGGCGCGCTGTCGCAGACAACGGCCCAGCGGAGGGTCTTCAAGCTCGTTCAGGCCGCCGCAAAAAAAGGGCGCCGCCTGAAAAACGCCCCACCGTTGTCTTGGGTCATCCAAGGGGTCGTCTTCTCCGACGGGGCTCCTGAAAATGACCAGGAAAACCGCGCCGCCTGATTTGCTTTCGTCACCCAAATTACGGCATAGCTCGGGAAGCGGGCGGGGTCCGTGGATTGGGTGGGTTCGGGTTTTGCTGGGGAATTCAACCGGGCGGTGGTGGCGGCTCGTCCTTTGGGCGGAAGGACTTTGGCGACGCCCATGCCTCGATGAGGGTGCCGTCCACACGGAAGTGCTTGTCGCTGATCCAGCCTCGCCTCCTCGCCAGCTCCGCCACTTCAGCGAAAAACAACTCAGAGACATGATTCTTTTCAAAGCGCTCCATGTTCTGGCCGAAGTTGGAGGATTCAAAGACCGTCTCGTCCGGAGTCATGTCCAGAAACCACAGGTCGAGAAGATTGTAGCGGAGGTGCGCCGCGAAATGGCGGCAGGTGCGCGACGCATACAGGCGCATTAGAACCCACGCCATCAACAGCCGTTCCGGAAAAACGCTCGGGCGCCCCTTCTGCGCGTACATCTGCGCAAGTTCCCCCTCAAGACGGTCCAGCACCTCCCGGCACATCCGTTTCACCTCGCGCAGCGGGTGATCCCGCTCCACGAGCTCCTCAAGGTTCACCAGAAACGCCCTGTCCGTTTGCGGTCTCGCTTTGCCTCGCATGGCCCGATTCCACCGACGCGCGCCCACTTGGCCAGACGGATTACTTCACCGGCCTGCTAGGGGGTCACGGGGGGTTCTGGACGTCTCGGGGGATCGGGGCGCTACAGGCTCGCGGGCACGGGAGCGCCTATGGCGCGGTGGGGGAGTGGACGGAGCCCGCGGCAGGGGATGGGTTCGGGTTTTTCCGGGGAGGTGAGTCCATGCCGCGTCTTTCAGCGCTTCCCTGCTGTGCTCCCGGCACATTCATGCCACGCCGTCGGCGCTTCCTTGCCTTTCGGCTCGGGGCGAGGACGGGGGTGGGTTGAGCGCAGTAGCCGTCGGGCAGGGGGGTTAGGCGGGTTTTGGGAAGTGGGGAGGCGGATTGCTCGTCAGGGCGGAGGGATTGACCCATGGCAGGAGAGATGGGGCCGGGTCCCCGTGAGCATTCGCGCCGGCGGTGAAGATTTCATTGGTCCGACGTCGTCCGGCAACCGACGCAATTGATTTCGTGGCGCACAGCGGAAGGTCCGGCTCTCCGCCGAAAGTTCTTGTTCCCATCACCACCTTGGACCCACAACCTCCGACGCGCTTCTCGGGGCGTAATAATGAGTGGCCGGGAATCGTCACGGGGACCAGTTGACGGCTTCGCCTCCCCGGCGGCTTTCCCGCCATGCCAACCCGGCACCCCAAACAATGGCCACCGGCGGCCGCCTGCCGCCCCGCGGCACGGTCCTCGCGTCCTCGGCGCTACTGGGCTCCCATTCCACCGTCCACGCGGTAGTGGACCCCGGTGATGTAGGAGGACTCGTCGGAGGCGAGGAACAGCACCAAGTTGGCGACATCGAGCGGCTCCCCGTAGCGGTGGAAGGGGACAATCTGCTCAAAGTTTTTCCGGGCCTCGGTCGCTTCGCCCGGCTGGATCTCTTCCTCGATCCTGTCCATCATCTCCGTCTCGATCGGCGAGGGGTGGACCGAGTTCACCCGCACCCCGCTCTCTGCCATCTCGAGGGCAGCCGAACGGGTCATCCCGACAACCGCGTGCTTCGAGGTGACGTAGGGGGAGAGTCCGGCAAAGCCCTGCAGACCGGCCACCGAGGACATCGTGATCACAGAACCACTCCCCTGCTCTTGCATACTCGGAAGCACCTTTTGCAGGCCGAGGTAGACGCCGCGCACATTCACCGCGATGACCTTGTCAAAGTCCTCCAGTCTCTGGTCGACCAGCGGAGCTACATGGCCCTCGATGCCCGCGTTCGCGAAGAAAACATCGATCCGGCCAAAGCGCTCCCGCGCCTCCCGCACGAAGCGCTCGGTATCCGGCTCCTCCGAGACATCGGCTGTGACCGTGAGCACGTCCCCGAGAGAGCCCAGCTCTTCCGCTGCGGTCGCCAGTCCCCCGGCGTCCCGGTCCACGAGTACGACCCGCGCTCCCTCCTCGAGGAAACGGCGGGCGGTTGCCTTGCCGATGCCACCGCTGCCCCCGGTGATTACAGCTACCTTATCGACCAATCGTTGCATGGGTTCCTCCTGTTCCTGACGTGACCAATGACTCTGTACCATCGGAACTCTTACCGTTCCGGGACGCCTTCCCGCAAGCATGACCGGGGCATCCCACCCCTTCCAACCTGCGCGCCCCCGTTCCCTCCCCGTCCTTTGCCATGGCCACTCGGAGAAGCCAAGGCTAGGCTTTCCACCCTTCCTGAATTTCATGGACTCCCTCCGTCGTCGTCTCCCCCTCCTCTTGCTCGCGCTTCTTGGGATCGTGGCCCTCGGCTTTCTCGTGTGGCGAGCGCTCCCCGAGGAACAGCTCCCCGCCGGCTTTGCCTCCGGCAATGGCCGGATCGAGGCCACCGAGATTGACCTCGCCAGCCGCACCGCCGGCCGTCTCGAGGAGCTTCTCGTCCGGGAGGGAGACCTTGTGGAAAGGGGGGACCTCCTCGCGCGAATGGATACCCGCTCCCTCCGGGCGGCCCTGCACGAGGCAGAGGCCCGGGCGCGACAGGCGCGTGTCGGTGTGGACACCGCCCTGCGCGGGATTGAGCAAGCCCGGGCCGAGCAGGAGGCCGCGAGGGCCGTGGTGGCCCAGCGGGAAGCCGAGCTGGAGGCGGCCCGCAAGCAACTGGCCCGGACTGAGGAACTCGCCGGAAGGGACGCCGTGCCCGCCTCCCAAGTGGACAACGATCGGGCGGGGTTCGAGGCCGCCCGGGCCGCGGTGGCCGCCGCCCGGGCCCAGGTGGAGGCCGCCGGGGCCGCCCTCGGGCGGGCAGAGGCCGACGCGATTGCCGCGGAAGCGGCCGTCGAGGCGGCCGAAGCGACCGTGGAGCGGCTCACCGCCGATCTCGAGGACGGGGTCCTGCGGGCCCCCCGCGACGGCCGCGTCCAGTACCGGGTCGCCCAGCCCGGCGAAGTCCTCTCCGCCGGGGGAGTGGTCCTCAACATGGTCGACCTCACCGATGTCTACATGACGATCTTCCTCCCCACGGCCGAGGCCGGCCGGGTGGCCCTCGGTGCCGAGGCCCGCATCGTCCTCGACGCGGCTCCCGACCTCGTCTTCCCCGCTGAGGTCACCTTCGTCGCGTCCGTGGCCCAGTTCACCCCGAAGACCGTCGAAACCGAGGAGGAGCGAGCCAAGCTCATGTTCCGGGTGCGGGCCAGCCTCGACCCCGACCTGCTCCGGCAGTACCTCCGGCAAGTGAAGACAGGGCTCCCCGGCCTCACCTACGTCCGCCTCGATCCCGACCTGCCCTGGCCGGAGGAGCTCCGCGTACAGCTCCCGGAATGAGCCTGCCCGGTCCCAGCGAGTCGGCTGCGGACCGCTCCGGCCGCTCCCCTCCGGCCAATCCCTCCCCCTCCCCCGCATCCCCGGTGATCCGCGTCGCCGGGGCCCGGCTCCGCTACGGCCGGCACACCGCACTCGCCGGCATCGATCTCACCGTGCGGGCCGGGGAACAAGTCGCCGTGATCGGGCCCGACGGTGTCGGGAAGTCCAGCCTCCTCGCCCTCATCGCCGGGGCCCGCCGCCTCCAGGAGGGGGAAGTCGAAGTCCTCGGGGGGTCCATGCGGTCTGCCCGCCACCGCCACCGCATCTGCCAACGGATCGCCTACCTCCCCCAGGGACTTGGCCGTAACCTCTACGACTCCCTGAGCGTGCGGGAGAACATCGACTTCTTTGCCCGCCTTTTCGGGGGAAAAGCCGCCGACCGCGGAGAACGCATCGACGCGCTCACCGAGGCTACCGGGCTGGCCGCCTTCCGCGAGCGGGCTGCCGCCCACCTCAGCGGAGGCATGCGGCAGAAGCTGGGTCTCTGCTGCGCCCTCGTCCACGAACCCGACCTTCTTCTCCTCGACGAGCCGACCACCGGCATTGACCCCCTCTCCCGACGCCAGTTCTGGGAACTCATCGCCGACCTCCGCGCGGCCCGTCCCCGGCTCGCCCTTCTCCTCGCCACCTCCTACCTCTCGGAGGCCCGGGAATTCGACGCGATTCTCGCATTGCAGGAGGGCCGGACCCTCGCCCGCGGCACCCCGCAGGACCTCCTCCAGCGGACCGACCGCACCTCCCTCGAGCAGGCCTTTCTCGCCCTGCTCGAGGATCGGGAAGGAGCACCCGCCCAGGGGGCGGACCAAGCGGGAGCCAACGGCGACCCGGTCGACAATGCGCAGCCTTCGCATTCCCGCCCCTCCAGGTCCGCGGATCCTCTCCCCTCCCCCGACCGAGGGGACCGCGACAAACCCATCGCCCTCGAGGCCGACCATCTCACCCTCCGCTTCGGGAACTTCACGGCAGTCGACTCCGCCCGCTTCCGCGTCCACCAGGGCGAGATCTTCGGCTTCGTCGGCTCGAACGGCTCCGGGAAGACCACCACCATGAAGATGCTCGCCGGCCTGCTCACCCCCAGCGAGGGGCGGGCTTTCCTTTTCGGGCAACCCGTCGATCCCCGCCGACTCGGCGATCGCCGCCGGATCGGCTACCTCGCCCAGACCTTCTCCCTCTACCGGAAGCTCACCGTCCGGCAAAACCTCCGTCTCCACGGCCGCCTCTACCGGATCCCCCCCGCGGACCTCGGCTCCCGCATGCAGGAAGCGGCCGGACGATTCGGTTTGGAGGAGGTGCTCGACCGCCTCCCCGATGAGCTGCCTCTCGGCCTCCAGCAAAGGCTCTCCCTCGCCGTCGCGGTGATCCACCGACCCGACGTCCTCATCCTCGACGAGCCCACCAGCGGGGTCGACCCTCTCGCCCGGGAGGACTTCTGGCAACAGCTGCAGGAACTCTCCCGCCGCGACGGGGTCACGATCTTCCTCTCCACCCATCTCATGCCCGAGGCGCAGCGCTGCGACCGGGTCGCGCTCATGCACGAGGGCCGGGTCCTCGCCACCGACACGCCCGCCGCCCTTTGCGACCAGCAGGACGAGGAGGACCTCGAGGAAGCGTTTGTCGCCTTCCTCCGTGCGGAGAGCGAGGGCAACCACGGGGACCGTGCCCTTGCCGGAAGGACCCTCCACCAGCCCCCCTCGGCTCCGGTCCCCTCCTCTCCGCCACCCGCGGCGGACACCGCCCCCGCCGGTCTCTTCCGTCTCCACCGCGCCCTCGCCTACGCCCGGCGGGAAACCCTCGAGCTTTGCCGTGACCCCGTCCGGCTCACCCTCGCCTTCCTCGGCAGCCTCCTCCTCATGTTCGTGATGGGGCACGGGATCAGCCTCGACGTGGAGGACCTCGATTTCGCCGTGCTCGATCGCGACGACACCGCCGCCAGCCGCGACTACGCGGAGAGTCTGGCCGGTTCCCGCTACTTCCACGCGCAAGCGCCCCTCCGAGGCTACGCCGACCTCGACGAGCGCCTCCGCAGGGGCGAGCTGAGCCTCGCCGTGGAGATCCCCCCCGGCTTTGGGCGGGCCCTCGCCCGTGGGGAACCGGTCGCGATCGGGGCCTGGCTGGACGGCTCCATGCCCTCGCGGGCGGAGACCGCCCGCGGCTACGTGCAGGGACTCCACCAGTCCTGGCTGGCCCGGCGCGCCCGCGCGGCCGGTCTCGAGCCCGAGGCGGTTCTCCCCGCGCGGATCGAGACCCGCTTCCGGTACAACCCGCAGCTGGAGAGCCTCGTGGCCATGGTGCCGGCCATGATCCCGCTCCTCCTCCTCATGATCCCGGCCATGCTCGCCTCGCTCAGCGTCGTCCGGGAAAAGGAGCTGGGATCGATCGTCAACTTCTACGTGACCCCCACCCGTCGGCTCGAGTTCCTCCTCGGCAAGCAGGCCCCCTACCTCATCCTCTCCTTCCTCAGCTTCCTCCTCCTCGTCCTCTTCGCCGTCGGGGGCTTCCAGGTACCCCTGAAGGGCAGCCTCCTCCTGCTCAGTGGGGCGGCCCTCCTCTACCTCGCCGCCGCCACCGCCCTCGGCATGTTCCTCTCCAGTTTCCTGCGCAGCCAGATCGCCGCGATCTTTGGCACCGCTGTGCTCACCATCCTGCCGGCGGTGAACTTCTCCGGACTGCTCAACCCGGTCTCCTCCCTGCAGGGATTCGGCCGAGTAGTCGGCGAACTCTACCCGACCACCCACTTCCTCCTCCTCGTCCGCGGCACCTTCTCCAAGGCGCTCGGACCCGCCGACCTGCAGGCCTCGCTCTGGCCGCTCGCCGCCTCCGTGCCCGTCCTCGTCCTCCTCGCCGCCCTCGCCCTTCGCAAGCAGGAGAAATGAATCGCTTCCCCCGGCCCTCGACCCTCCTCCGCCTCGGGCAGAAGGAGTTGCTCCAACTCGCCCGCGATCCGCTCCTGCTCGTGCTGGTGATCTACACCTTCACCTTCGCGATCTACTCCGCCGCCACCGCCCTCCCGGAGACCCTCCACCGTGCCACCGTCTCCATTGTGGACGAGGACCATTCCCCGCTGTCCCGCCGGATCGCCGACGCCCTCCAGGCACCCTACTTCAGCGAGCCGGACCTCGTCAGCCACCGCCAAATGGACGCCCGGCTCGACGCCGGCCTCGACATCTTCGCGCTGAACATCCCACCCGACTTCCAGGCGGACGTGCTCGCCGGGGAACAGCCTGCCCTCCAGCTCAATGTCGACGCCACCCGCATGAGCCAGGCCTTCGCCGGGAGCGGCTACCTCCAGCAGATCGTGCGCGACGAGATCGCCGCGTTCGTCAAGGGCTACCGGGCCGGGGAGGCCCCCGCCGTCGACCTCGCCCTGCGCGCCCGCTTCAACCCGCAATTGGATCCCGGCTGGTTCGGCGGGATCATCGAAACCATCTCGAACGTCACCCTCCTCGCCCTCGTGCTCGGGGGTGCCTCCCTCATCCGCGAAAAGGAACACGGCACCCTCGAACACCTGCTCTCCCTGCCGGTCCGGCCCTCAGAGATCCTACTCTCCAAGATCCTCTCGATGGGCCTCATCGTCCTGGCGGCCGCCCTCTTCGCCCTCGAAGTCATCGTGGAGGGAGTGCTCGCCGTGCCCGTGCGCGGCTCCCTGCTCCTCTTCGGCACCGGGACGGTCCTGCACCTGCTCGCGACCACCTCGCTCGGCATCCTCCTCGGCCTGCTGGCCCCCTCCATGCCCCGCTTCGGGCTCCTCACCATCCTCGTGCTCCTTCCCCTGCAGATGCTCTCCGGCGGGATGACCCCGCGCGAGAGCATGCCCGAGTGGATCCAGATGGTCATGCTCGCCGCCCCCAACACCCACTATGTCGCCCTTGCCGAAGCCGTCCTCTTCCGGGGAGCTGGCTGGGAATTGGTGGCACCCCAGCTGCTCGCCCTCCTCGCGATCGGCAGTGCCCTTTTCGCCCTTGCCCTTGTCCGGTTCCGCTCCTCCCTCGGCCACGCCGCCTGAATCACGGAGGGCGGGACGGCAGCGCGCTTGTGCCCAGCACCCGCTCTTTTCTGAAAATCCGCGGCCCGCGGAGCTGGGTTCTTGACAAGGCGATGCCTACAAACCTTTTTAATCGCACCCCGAAGCATTGCTTTACCCCCCGGACCCCATTCCCTTAGTCGAACCCCATTACTACGATCCCGTTGCCTCCCCGCCCCGGAAGCACGGGTCCAAGAACGGCACAACGGAGGGCGTTTCCTTCTCCACCGCACCTACCCGGTAGCGATCGGCACCGTAAATGCTCCCCCTCCCCGTACTCGCACCGCCCGAAACCGTGCCCCCTTTCTTCCGGTTCCCCTTGGATCCGGCAACGAGAACCCAACCGATCCATGCATAAGATCCAACGATCCCCCGCCCTTCTGGGCGCCGCGCTGCTTTCCGCAGCCGCGTTCGGCCTTTCCCCACAGGCGAAGGCCGCCGAGTGCGATTACGATGACACCATCACGATCGCGGAAATGACCTGGCTCTCCGCCGGCACCTTTGCCTACGTGGCCGAGAAGATCCTCGCCGATGGCTACGGCTGCGACGTGGACATCGTCCCGGGCGACACCGTGCCGACCGCCACGAGCATGCTCACCAAGAGCGAGCCGACGATTGCCCCGGAACTGTGGGTGAGCACCGCCCAGAGCATCTGGGACGAGGCCCAGGAGAAGGGCAACATCTACAAGGCCACCGACATCTTCGCCGACGGCGGCAAGGAGGGCTGGTGGATTCCCGACTATGTGGCCGAGGCCAACCCCGGCCTGAAGTCTGTCGAGGACCTCAAGGATTACTCCGAGCTCTTCGTGGAAGTCGCCAGCAACGGCCAGGGCCGATTCTACGGCTGCCCTCCCGGCTGGGGTTGTGAGATCATCACCAACAACCTCTTCCGCGCCCTCAACCTCGAGGACCACAACTGGGAGCTCTTCTCGCCGGGCTCCGGTGCCAACCTGAAAGCCTCCTACGCCCGGAAGGTGACCCGCGGCCAGCCGATCGTCGGCTACTACTGGGGCCCCACCGCGGTGATCGGGAAGTACAACCTCGTGCGCCTGGAGATGCCGCCCTACAACGCGGAGGACTTCACGGAGTTGACCGTCCCGGACGCCCCGGATCCGCAGGTAACCGGCTGGAAGAAGGGCGACGTCGCCGTGGCCGTGGTCACCGAAGTCCGGGAAAGCGCGCCGCACGTGGCCGACTTCCTCGCCAAGATGAGCTACCCGAACGCCCTCGTGAACCAGCTGCTCGCCTGGGGCGACGACAACTCGGCCAGTCCCGAGGAAGTCGCCGAGCGCTTCCTCGAGAACCACGAGGACGTCTGGACCCAGTGGGTCCCCTCCGACGTGGCGGACAACGTCCGGGCCTCCCTCTAGGGTCCCTGCCCCGTTTGCCCGGGAAGACGCCCCTCCGCGTGCGGGGGGCGTCTTCCTCCCCTCCCCTCCGCACCGGTCTTCGGGTCGCTGGTTGTCACGGTACCCGTTCCTCCCCCTCCCTTGAATCCTCCCTCCCATGGACTCTAACTTTCCCGAGCTGATCGAATCCCGCGAGATCCGCGGCACCATCGACGACGGCTTCAACTGGGTTGTCATTGAATTCGGGGAAGCCCTCGAGATCGCCTTCCTGCCGGTCCTCCGCTTCCTCAACTCGATCGAGAACGCCCTTCTCTGGCTGCCCTGGTACCTCGTCGTGCTCCTGCTCGCGCTCTTCGCCTACCAGGCGACCCGCAGTGCCAAGTTTGCCGGGGGCACGATCGTCATGCTCTTCCTCACCGGACTCTTCGGGATGTGGGAGCCGGCCATGGCCACCATCGCCCTCATGCTGGTGGCCACCCTCCTCGCGGTGATCGTCGGGATCCCCCTCGGGATCGCCATGTCCCGCTCGAATGTCTTCCAAGGCATCCTCACGCCGGTCCTCGACATCATGCAGACCCTGCCGATCTTCGTGTACCTCATCCCCTTCGTCATGCTCTTCGGGCCCGGCAAGATCCCCGCCCTCCTCGCCACCATCGTCTTCGCGGTGCCCCCGGTGATCCGGCTGACGAACCTCGGCATCCGCCAGGTCGACCGGGAGGTCATGGAAGCAGTCGTCGCCTTTGGGGCGACCCCGCGACAGCGACTCTTCTCCGTGCAGATTCCCCTCGCGCTGCCCACCATCATGGCCGGGATCAACCAGACTACCATGATGTCCCTTTCCATGGTGGTGATCGCCTCCATGATCGGGGCGGGCGGTCTCGGCTACCAAGTCCTCCAAGGCATCCAGCGCCTCGAGGTGAGCCGCGGTCTCCTCGCCGGGATCGCCATTGTCTTCCTCGCCGTCATCTTCGACCGGGTCGCCCAGGCCTACGGGCGCAAGATGCAGCAGCACCTCCACCTGCAGAAGTGAGCCCGGTACGCGCGACCGCCCTCCGTCCCCTGCCCGATCCCCTCCCCCTATGAGCGAGACTCCCTCCAAGATTTCCGTGAAGGAAATCTACAAGATCTTCGGCCCGGACCCGGCGAGCGTGCTCGAGCGCGTGCGGGCCGGTGCCAGCAAATCGGAAATCCTCAACGAGACCGGCCACACCGTCGGCCTGCGCGATGTCAGCCTGGAGATCCGGCCGGGCGAGACCTTCGTCATCATGGGCCTGTCCGGCTCCGGCAAGTCCACCCTCATCCGCCACTTCAACCTGCTCATCGAACCCACCGCCGGCCACATCCTCGTGGACGGGCACGACGTCGTCGATATGGGCACGGAGGAACTACGCGATCTGCGCCGCCACCGCATGAGCATGGTGTTCCAGCGCTTCGCCCTCCTCCCCCACAAGACCGTCCTGGAGAACGCGGTCTACGGCCTGAAGGTGGCCGGCATCGACAAGAGCGAGGCCGAGCAACGCGCCCGCGAGCAGATCGAGTTGGTCGGGCTGGGCGGCTTCGAGAACCAGTACCCCAGCCAGCTCTCCGGAGGCATGCAGCAACGGGTCGGGCTGGCCCGCGCCCTCGCCACCCAGTCGGAGATCCTCCTCATGGACGAAGCCTTCTCCGCGCTCGACCCCCTCATCCGCAACGACATGCAGGGCCAGCTCCTCGAGCTGCAGCAGACCCTCCACAAGACCATCGTCTTCATCACCCATGACCTCGACGAGGCCCTCCGGCTCGGCGACCACATCGCCATCCTCAAGGACGGCGCCCTCAGCCAGGTGGGCACCGCCGAGGAGATTCTCATGGACCCGGCGGACGATTACGTGGCCCGCTTCGTGCGGGATGTGAACCGCAGCCGGGTGATCACCGTGGGCAGCATCGTCAGCGAGTCCCGCGCCCTCCGCCTCTCCGAGGTGAACCCGCAATCGGTGGCCGCCGGCATGGAGGAAACCGGCCAGCGGGCGATCTACGTGGTCGACGAGGACAACCGCCCGATCGGGGCCGCCGACGAGCAGGTGTTCACACGGGTGGATGGCTCATCGCCGGTCCGGCCGGAGCACCTCCACGAGCCGGCCACCGTGACCACCGACATGGTCATCGAGGAGATGCTGCCGACCATGGCTACCCGCGACTACCCGCTGGCCGTGGTGGACCACGACGGCCGCTTCCTCGGCACGGTCTCCCGCCGCGACACCGTCTCCGAGCTGGTCCCCCGCGCCACCGAGCCGGAAGCCGCGATGGCGGAAGCGGGCGCTCCCGGCGGACGGTAGGGCCGGCGCAGCGCTCCCCGCAGGGGGGCCCGACCCGCCCCGATCGGGGGGAGGGGCGGATGCCGCTCTCCCGGGGCACACGGAACCAGTTTGCTTGTTCCGGAACCGTGGGAATGATTGGCTCTTGCCCGGAGCCTGCCGATGCCATCCCCCCAAGCCCCTTACCCTTCCCCTGATTCAGCGGAGCCGGAGCCCGCGGGCTCGCCGCGGCCGGCGGCCACCGGGCCGGGACCCGATATCTTCGTCTTCGGGCTCGACTCCTTCCACTACGACCAGCTCCGCACCATTCGCGAGCCGGCGGGTGCCCGCTTTCACGAGCTGCTCTCCTACGAGGAGTCCGTCCACACCGAGCGGTTCCCCGTACCGGAAATGCTCGCCCGCAGTGAGCAGGTGCTTCGCCACTTCGCGGGGACCGTCGACGGGATCATCACCTACTGGGACTTCCCCACGAGCACCTTCGTCCCGATCCTCCGCGAGCGTCTCGGCCAGCCGGGTCCCAGCCTCGAGGCAGTCCTCAAGCTGGAGCACAAGTACTGGGCCCGCTGCGAGCAGAGGGCGGTCGTCCCGGAGCTGATTCCCCCCTTCGCCGCCGTCGATCCCTTCGCCGCGGATCCCGCCGCCGACCTCACCGTGCCGTACCCCTTCTGGATCAAGCCGATCAAGGCCCACTCCTCCCACCTCGGCTTTCTCGTGCGCAACGAGACCGAGCTCGACCATGCCCTCGAGAAGATCCGGGCGGGTCTTCACCGCTTTGCCCAGCCCTTCAACGAAATCCTCGCACACGCCGACCTCCCCCCCCACATCGCCCCGATCGACGGTGACCATTGCATCGTGGAGGGGCTGATCAGCCAGGGCCACCAGTGTACTCTCGAGGGCTATGTCCACGGCGGACGCACGGTGGTTTACGGGGTGGTCGACTCCTTCCGGCAGCGTCGGCACCGCAGTTCCTTCCAGCGCTACCAGTATCCCTCCCGGCTGCCCCGTCGCGTGCAGGCGCGCATGATCCGGGCGGCCCGCAAGGTCATGGAGCGGACCGGTTACGACGAGGGACCCTTCAACATGGAATTTTACTGGAGCCGCGCGCACGACCGGCTCCGCCTCCTCGAGGTGAATGCCCGCTGCTCCAAGTCCCACTCCCCCCTCTTCCACTTCGTGGACGGAGCCTCGCACTTCCAGGTGCCGGTGTGCCTCTCCCTCGGGAGGGATCCGGCCTTCCCCCACCGCGAGGGAGGGCACCGGCTGGCCGCCAAGTTCATGCCCCGGCTCTTCACCGACGGCACGGTCACCCGGGTGCCCGGACCCGCGGAAAGGGCCGCCCTCCGGGCCCGCTTCCCGGAGGCCCTCCTCCGCGTCCACGTAGAGGAGGGCCAGCGCCTCTCCCACCTGCGCTTTCAAGACAGCTACAGCTACGAGATCGCCGACCTGTTCCTCGGGGCGGACCACCAGAAAGCCCTCCTCGCCCGCTACCACGAGGCGATGGACTTGCTCGGCTTTCGCATCGATCACCGCGCGCCCGTGTTCGCATGAACCACCGCACCGCCTTCCCCCGTTCCGTAGCCGCACCCGTCACGACCCGCATTCCCATGGCCGACGGGGTCGAGTTAGCCGCCCGGATCTGGAGGCCGGTCGACGCGGAAGAACACCCCGTACCGGCCATTCTCGAGTACTTGCCCTACCGTCTCCGCGACGGCACCGCCGTGCGCGACTCCATCACCCACCCCTGGTTCGCGGGGCACGGCTACGCCTCCGTCCGGGTCGACCTGCGGGGAAGCGGGGATTCCGGGGGCGTCCTCGCCGACGAGTACCTGCAGCGGGAGCTCGACGATGGCATCGCCGTGCTTCGCTGGCTGGCAGCACAGCCGTGGTGCACGGGCCGGATCGGCATGTACGGGATCTCCTGGGGCGGCTTCAACGGGCTGCAGATCGCGGCTCTCCAGCCTCCGCAACTGCAGGCCGTGATCACCCTGTGCTCGACCGACGACCGCTACGCCGACGATGTCCACCACATGGGCGGTTGCCTGCTCGGGGACAATCTCTCATGGGCCTCCACGATGTTCGCCTACAACTCCCTGCCGCCCCATCCGGACGCGGTCGGGGAAGACTGGCGCGCGATGTGGCAGGAGCGGCTGGAGCGATGCGAGCCGTGGATCGGGCTCTGGCTCGAACACCAGCGGCGGGACGCCTACTGGGAGCACGGCTCCATCTGTGAGGACTTCTCCGCGGTGCGCGCGCCCGTGCTCGCGGTGAGCGGTTGGGCGGACGGCTACTCGAACGCGGTCTTCCGCCTGCTCGCCGGCCTGGAGGTGCCGCGCCGGGGGCTCATCGGCCCGTGGAGCCACACCTTCCCCCACCTCGGCAGGCCCGGCCCGGCCATCGGCTTCCTCCAGGAATGCCTGCGCTGGTGGGACCGCTGGCTGAAGGACACGCCCAACGGAGTGGAGGACGAGCCAATGCTGCGGGTCTGGATGCAGGACAGCGTGCCCCCGACGCCCGCCTACGAAGAAAGACCGGGGCGCTGGGTCGCCGAACCGGCCTGGCCCTCCCCCCACACCGACTGGCGGGCCCTCGGGCTCGGGGAGCGCCGCTTGCTGGCCCCGGGACACGAGGCCGGCCGGGAGGAACTGAGCTTCCAGTCGCCGCTGGTCACCGGACTCTTCGCCGGCAAGTGGTGCTCCTACGCCGCCGGGCCGGACCTCGCCCACGACCAGCGACAGGAGGACGGCGGAGCTCTCGTCTTCGACAGCCAGCCCCTCACCGAACCGCTGGAGATCCTCGGTGCCCCCGTGCTCGAACTCACCCTTGCCAGCGACCAGCCCCAGGCGATGGTCGCCGCCCGCCTCTCCGATGTCGCCCAGGACGGCGCGGCCACCCGCATCACCTACGGGCTGCTCAACCTTTCCCACCGCGCGGGCAGCGCCAACCCCGAGCCCCTCGTGCCCGGTGCCTTTGTCACCGTTCGCCTCCAGCTCAACGACATCGCCCAGCACTTTCCGGCCGGGCACCGCATCCGGCTCGCCCTTTCCACTTCCTACTGGCCGCTCGCCTGGCCGGCGCCCCGTCCGTTCTGCCTGACGGTGCGGCCGCGCGGGAGCACACTCCACCTCCCGGTGCGTTCGCCCCGTCCGGCCGAGGACGCCGTCCTGCGGCCCTACGAGCCGCCCGAGGGCGCCCCGCCCCTACCGACTACCCCCTTGGCCGAACCGCACCACGACTGGCGGGTCGTCCGCGAACTGGCCGCGGATACCTCCACGCTCGAGGTCACCAACGACGCCGGCCGGGTACGGCTGGGCGCAGCGGAGGATGCCGGCGCCACCGTGGTCGGACGCCACGCCACCGAGTGGTACCGCTCCCGGGCGAACGACTACGACTCCGTCTCGGGCGAGACCCGCTGGGTCCGCTCCCTCGGCCGAGGGGACTGGCAGGTGCACACGGTCACCACCACCCGGCTGACCTCCGATCCCACCCACTTCCACCTCCACGCCGACCTCGACGCCTACGAGGGCGAGGCGCGGGTGTTCTGCCGCACCTTTCGGCGTTCCTACCCGCGCGACTGCGTGTGAGCGGGGCGGCGGTGGGCCGCTCCCGCCTCACCCTCGCCCACCTCCGCCAACCAGGTCGGCCCCCGGTCCCAACGTTCCCCCATCCTCCCCCGAGGACTCGGATGGAAAAGGCTCAACGCTGGGGCCCGCGGGACAAACCTGCCCTGGGCAAGGGGAATCCCACCCTTAAGTGCACGGTACACTGGATCGACCACTGCAACGGTCCAGCGGATCGCCCCCAACGACCCACTCGAGTGCACCCGCGACCACGAGTTTCTCGCGGCCGAGCGGAAACGGCTGGACGAGATGAGCCGACATCGGTGCGGGAGGGGGAGAGAATGCAAATAGGTGTCCCGTGCATGCCGGAACCGGAGACCTTTGCCCGTCGGCCGGTTCCGTGAGGATTGCTGGCGGTGGGTGGGGCACCGCCGGTCGGGGAAGGTCAGGGAGGAAAGGCCTGCCCTGCCCACGCGCGCCCAGAGCCCGCTCCCCCTCCCGCCAATCCCCGCCAGGCCGATTCTCGGGGGAAACGGCCCGCAAAGGAAGGTCGGCCCTCGGCTCCCGCCACCCGTCAACCGTCGGCACCCCCCTCCCCACCGCCACCCGCACCCACGCCCACCCGCTCCTCCCGAGAAACCAAGCAAGGTTTTTTGGACTCCCAAAGCCCCCTCGTATCCCACCCACAACCCCACGCCCCTTCCGCACAAAAGTCGGAGTCGATCCCCTTCAGCAGCGGGTTTATGACGGTCTGTCCCCCGCAATCCTCTCAACTGTGGCCCCTACGCGCCCGCCGGTTCCGCGAGGAGTGCTGGCAGTGAGACGGCACCGTCAGTCGGGGGGAGGTCCGATAGAAAAGGCTGGTCCTGCCCCCGCGCGCCCAAAGCCCGCTCCGCCTTCCCGCTAATCCCCGCCCGGCCAATTCTCGGGGGAAAAGGCCCGCAAACGAAGGTCGGCCCTCGGCTCCCGCCACCCGTCGGCCACTTGCACGTCCCCTCCCAACTCGGACGTGCGCAGTCCTGCAAAGGCCCTCGGCTCCCGCCACCCGTCGGCCACTTGCACCCCCCTCCCCACCGCCACACCTGGCCCCCCCACCCGCTCCTCCCGAGAAACCAATCAAGGTTTTTTGTACTCCCAGAAGGCCCCCGCATCTCACCCACCACCCCACGCCCCTTCTGCACAAAAGACGGAGTCAATCCCCCTCGTCAGGGGATTTATGACGGTCTGTCCCCCGCAATCCCGAAAGCGGCGGGATTTGCGCGGCGGCCTCCACCTCTTGCTTTTGTCCTGCCGTCGCTGGAGGGCGGCGGTCGGTTCGGGTGGGCTGGGGTTTAGGGGTGGTGCCGGCGCAGGTAGGCGGCGGTGTAGCGGCACTCGGGGACCACCTCGTAGTGGCGGGCCCGGGCGAACCGGAGGGCGGCCTCCGTGAGGCGAGCGGCAAGGGAGCGTCCGCGCAGGGCTTCCGGAACGAAGGTCCGGGCGAAGACCATGCGGTGCTCCTCGAGGCGGTACTCGAGGACGGCTCCGCCGGGCCCCACGAAGCGCTGTTCGGCGGGCTGGTGTTCGATCGGGAGGGGCGTGGGATCGGAGGAATTCATGACGGGGCCGCGAAGAAAGAGGTCACCAAAGCTGTCCAGCGAGGGCAAACACGACTACGCCGGCAATCACGCTGTAGCCGAGGCTGCGGGTGAAGACCGCGACGCCGAGGGCAACCACTCCGGCGACGAGCCGTTGTGGATCGAGGAGAAAGCCATCGGCGGGCCCGGTGAGGAGAACCTGGTCGACGAGGAGAGCGCCGATCACAGCGACCGGCACATAGCCCAGCCAGGTCTCGAACCACGGGGGCAGAGAAAACCTGCGGGCGAGCAACAGCGGGAGGATCCGCGGGACCAGGGTGACGGCCGCGCAGGCGAGGATCAGTCCGAGGACTTCCGGACGTACACTCACGCAGCGGATCCCCCGCCTTCCCGTCGACGACGGGCCTCGAGCCTTTCGGCGGCCAGTCCGAGGGTGGCGGCCGCCACCGAGACATAGATCAGGTTGAGGGGGTCGGGCCGTGCCTCGGTGAGGGCCACCAGAAAGAGGGCAGCCGCCACGGCCACCCCGACCCGCCGCTGCTTTTCCCGGCGGGGACCGTTGATCTGGAGGACCAACAAGCCGGCGAAGAGGGCTCCGAGGGCAAATTCCAGCCCGAAGCCATCCACCTCCCCCGCCCAAGTCCCCAGCCCCGCACCGGCGAGGTTGCCGGCGATCCAGGAAAGGTAAGTGGCCCCCTGCAAGGCAATGAACCACGACGCCCGCTCCAGCCGGGAACCGATGAGCGTGCTGGCGAGGGCAAAGGAAGCGTCGGTGAGCTGGGCGCCCATCCAGAAGCGGGCGCCCAAGCTGTGCGGGCGAAGGCGCGAGGTCAGGGCAGTCGCGTAGAGGAGCATCCGCAAATTGATCAGGAAGATCGCGCTCACGGTGGTCACCACGGCTCCACCGTAGAGATCCGCGAAGGCGAACTGGGAGGAACCGGCAAAGACCAGCAGGGAGAGCAAGCCGACCTCCGCGGTGCTCATGCCCGCCTCCGCCCCGACCAGACCGGCGGCGAAACCAATCCCGCTGTAGGCGACCGAGACCGGGAGGGAGGCGCGGGCACCGGCCAGAATGCTCTCACGGGTGCGCTCCACCGACTCCATCACGGGGGAGGCTCACAGCGATAGGGTTCCCGAGCAACCCTGCCGTCCTTTGGCTCGAAACAACGCCCCCCCTCCTCGCCCCGCTCCCTTCCTTTTCCCTTGCGGGAGGAGGCTCCGGGAGGTCTGCTTCCGCAACGTTGCCCCCCCCGGGCCCCCACGATCATGTCCCCACCACTTGGTCCTTCCCCGAAGCCGGTCCCCCTCCGCACCCAACTCGCCGGGGCCTTCGGGAACATCCTCGAGTGGTACGACTTTGCGGTGTTCGGCTTCCTCGCCCCGGTGATGAGCCCCCTCTTCTTCCCGGCCTCCGATCCGGTGGCGGGGCTCCTCAAGACTTACGGGATCTTTGCGGCCGGATATTTCATGCGTCCCCTCGGCGGAGTCGTCCTCGGCTGGATCGGGGATCGGCTCGGGCGGAGACGCTCCCTGCAGATCTCGATCTTTCTCATGGCCGTACCCACGGTCCTCGTGGGGATCCTCCCCACCCACGCCACCCTAGGAGCAGGCGCTGCGCTCCTCCTTATCCTGCTTCGCCTTGTCCAGGGAGTCTCCGTGGGCGGGGAGCTCATCGGGTCAGCGGCCTACCTCGTCGAAACCGCACCGCCCGAAAGGCGGGGCCTCACCGGCAGCCTTTCCGTTTCCGGAGCCGTCGGCGGGATCCTGCTCGGCTCGCTCGTGGTCACCGTCCTGACCGCGCTCCTGCCGGAGACCGCCCTGAGCGCATGGGGCTGGCGCGTACCCTTCCTCTGCGGGGCGATCATTTTTGGGGCAGGCTTCTGGTTACGCCGGCATATGCCGGAGACCGAAGCCTTTGAGTCGACGCGGAAGGAGGGCGGCATCCGGTACAACCCCGTGGCCGATGTCCTCCGCCACCACCTCCCACAGGTCCTCCACCTGGTCCTCATCCTCCTCCTCTTCGCCTCCAGTTTCTACACCCTCTTCGTCTGGATGCCGGCCTACCTCGAGGACTTCGTCGAGCCGCCGGTCGACCGCGCCCTCCTCGTCAACACCGTCGCCATGGTCGTGCTGGTGCTGGCCATCCCACTCATGGGCTGGCTCTCCGACCGGATCGGCCGCCGGCTCGTGCTCACCCTTGCGACCGCCGGCTTCCTCCTCCTCGCTTATCCCCTCTTCCAGTGGATCGACACCGGAAGCCTGGGCCTGGTCCTCGCCGCCCAGCTCATTTTCGCGATCATCCTCGCCGGCATTCAGGGCCCGATGCCCGCCACCATGATCGCGATGTTCCCGCCGGAAAACCGGCTCAGCGGGGTCGGTCTCGCCTACAACCTCGCCCTCGCCCTCTTCGGGGGCACCTCCCCCATGGTCTGCACCTGGCTCATCGCGGTGACCGGCCTGAAGACCGCGCCCGCCCTCTACCTGATCACTCTCGGCCTCATTACCTTTTTCGCCCTCGTGCTGGCCTCCCCGCGAGAGGAACGGGCCCAAGCCTAAGGATCCCCGAGGAAGGGGAAGGGAAAGAAGCTCCCCGCCCGGCGCTGCTCCCTCCCAGCGCTCACCCTTTTCGCCCGGATTCCCGGGCGGGAGTCGCACCCCCGGGTCAAGAGCGGCCCGGACCCGGAAGCGGCCCCGGGCCGCGGTGAGGATGCGGACTTGCCGCGCCCCCCGCGCCAACCCTCCGGTATCTCCGCCTCAAGGAAGCCTGGCCGGTCTTCCTCCGGCAGGGTGCGCCGCCTCCGATCCGGCCCATTCCGCAAGCGCCTCGCCACCCGGCAGCGCGATCTCCGGATCGGGGCGCAGCTCCCCTCGCCACGCTGCCGCGGGCACCGAAGTTTTCCGGGAAGCTCCAAGCCGAATTTCCGGCCCCCGAATTGCGCGGGGAGATCGGGAAACTCCCGGAGCAACGCACCCTGCTGCCCACCACCCTCGGCCTTCTCCAGCCTGCGGACCACTGCCCGTCCCTTGCGGGGTGGAGTGACCGCACCATCCTTCCTTTCCTCCCCGCCATCGGTTCCCCGGTCCGGGGATTCCTGAGCACGACGACCAAGGCTCGCCCCGAACCCGTCCGACGGTTCCATCGGTTGCGGCTGGCAGGGATGCGGACGCACTGCCCGCGAACGGCATCGCGGGGTCGCAGGCCACGGTTCCCCTCCGCGATTCCCCTAGGAGGTCACGAAGCATCGCGGACTCGTCCACCGTTCCGCCCCATAACCGCGCACCCGATCCATTCGGTCGGCCTGCCTGAATGTCGTTGCGGTGATGAGGAGGCGCATGAAACCAACCTCCACCGCTCCCATCCTCCCGATCTCCGGGCTCTCTTGCCGACAGACCCACCGGGCAGAGATCCTCTCTCTTCCCTCCAGGCCATCCCGGTCTGGCCCATCCGGGAGAATCCCGGTTCTTTCCCCAAAACCGCGCGCCCTCCGCCTCGGACGGGTCGGCCCGCTCCCCCCTTACGTTCGCCGTCGTGGATCGGGCTGCCTCCCCCGGGAAAAAGAGCCCGGCTGCTCTCCTCGGCCCATCCCGCTGCCCCTCTCCCCTCCTCTCCGATTCGCAACAATCGTGGCGTCTTCTCAGCCCACCGAGTCCCCCACCGCCAATCGCAACTCCGCATAGCTCGCGCGTACCGCGAGGCGGGCGCTCACGAGGGATTCGCGGGCGGTGGTCAGGTCGGCCTGGGCGGTCTGCACCTCGTTGAGAGTCGCCAAGCCGTTCTCGAAGGAGGCAAGGGTCGCCTCGTGGGAGGCCTCCGCCGCCGCGAGAAGGGCCGCCGCCGAGGTGACCTGCTCACGGGCATTCCGGAAATCGATGAAAGCCGTCCACACCTCGCGGACGGCTTGATTGCGGGCCTTGCGCAGCTCCGCCTGCACCTTGCGCTCCTCCGCGCGGGCCTCACGGATCTCCGCCGCCCGTCGGTCCCCCTCAAACACGGTCCACTCGAACACGATGCCCGCGCCGTAGAGGGGCTCGGTCTTGGGATCGATCCACGAATCGTCCTCCACCCGGAAGGCATTGGTCACCCAGCCGGCATTCGCGTTCGCAGAGAGGACGGGCCACCAGCCGGCCTCCGCTTCCGCGATGCCGGCCTCCGCCGCCCGCAGGGCCGCTACCCGCGCGCGCAGGTCGGGCCGCTGGAGGAGGGCCCGGTCCACCAGCTGGCCTGCCCCGTTCTCGAGCACGGGCAACGCGCTCTCGTCCAAGTCGTCCGCGATCCGCGGGGGCTGGCTGGGATCGATCCCCACCGCCTCCGCGAGTCGCACCCGGGCGGACTGGAGATCCCCCCGCAACGCGGAGCGGTCGAAGCGGGTCTGGGCGACCGCCTGGCGGGCCCGGAGGAGTTCGGGCTCGGTAACGAGTCCCTGCCGGAAGCCGAGCGCGGCCGCCTCCTCGAGGAGGAGGGCGTCCTCGAGGGCAGCTTCGGCCACGCGCTCCTGCGCCCGGGTCTCCAGCACCGCGTAGTAGGCCTCCGTGACTTCGAAGACCACGGCCTGGTGCTCGGCGTTGAAGGCAAAGGTTTCCGCAAGAGCCATTTGGCGGGTCGCCTCCACGGCCGCCGCACTCTCCCCGAAATCGAGGAGCAGCCACTCCACGGAGACCTGCGGGCGGAACTGGGCGGCGTCGACGCTGAACCTTCCCTTCGGAAAGAGATCCGTCGGCAGGGGAAAGTCCTGCCGCTCGTAGGCGCCGAGGAGGGCCAGGGAGACCTCCGGCGAGAAGGTACTCGCGGCCACGCCCACCCGGGCCGCCGCTGCCCGGGCTCGCTCCCACGCCAGCCGGGTCTCGGGACGGTTCCGCTGGGCCAGATCGATCAGGGCGGGCAAGCGGTAGACCTCCCCGGGATTGTAGGCAGCCACCCTCGCCTCGCGGAAAGCCGCGGGCATCCGGTAGTCGGCCGCGTCCGGCGGCTCCCACGAACGGTCCGGGATGGGTGGCGCCACGCCGCTGCCAATCTGGCAGCCGGGCAGGAAGAAGAGCGCCGCCATCAAGCCCACCGCAACGGTGGCGGGTCGCGCGGTCTTCTTCACGAGGCGCTTGGTCTCGTCCGGCCAGAGAACCGCGAACACGAGGGCCATCATGAGATTGCCGAGGAGGATACCGAGGAGGCGGTCGCGCAGGACGGTGAGATCGGTGCTCGGACCGAAACCGTGCGTCAACATCATGAACTGGGCGAGCCCGATCTGCCAGCCGGCGTAGGCGATCCGCTCGCTGCCGACCGCAACCCATGCGGCGATCGCCGAGCCGAATGCGAGGAAGAGCAGAAGGGCCCCGAACGCCTCGTCCGCCGGGATGATCGATACGGTCGCCCAGAAGGCCAGAATCGCCCCGGTAGTGGCTCCCGTGATCCGCAACCAACTCTTGTGCACGATCGCCGCGGTCGTGGGCAGGGCGACGATGAGGCAGGTAACAAGGGCGGTGTGGATGAGGGGGAGGTCGACGATGCTGTAGACGAAGTAGGTGGCCATGGAGGCAAGGGTGGCCTTGATTGCGTAGAAGGTGTATACCGGGTTCTTGGGCCAGTCCTTCGCCATGGTGATCTGCGGTAGGGGCTCAGGGGGGAGGCCTTCCGGGGTCGCCCGCTCGGGCGGAAAGAGGAAGGTGGCCAGCACGACGGAGCCAGTGCCCGCGAAAGTGATCGGGAGAATCCAGAGGGCCGCCCGCTCCCAGAGATGAGGATAGGGGAGCACATCCGGAAGGGTCAGGATGATCGCGAGGCAGATGGTGAAGTCCCGCATCAGGTCCCCGTCACTCATGCCCCGCGAGACGAAAAAGCCGATGTAGAGAATGAGGGTCAGCCAGAGGAGGCGGAGCCAGTCCGGATCGGAGGCGAACTTGAGGAGGAGAAGCCCGATGAAGACCGCCATGATGACCAAGAGGACCACCGCGACACAACTGATGTAGGTCGAGGCGCTGCCATTCCGGGACGTGGCGATGCAGAAGTAGAGGGCGAGCCAACCGAGCACGGGCATACGGAAGGCCATCACCATGATCGTCGTGAACACTACCGCCACGACGATCCGGAGAGTGAGCAGGCCCCGGCCGGGAAAGGGCATGAGGTCGTCCACGACCTGCCCGAATTTGCGCAGAAAAGTCACGGCTGCTCCCGCAGGGTGGCCACCGCCGAGGCGCCCACCCGGAAGGTCTCGACGGGATCGGGCTGGTCCACGCGGATGCGCACGGGGAAGCGGCGGGCCAGCCGCACCCAGTCAAGCTCCGCCCGTACGAACGGTAGCTCCGTCGCGTCGAACTGGGCATCGGTCTGAATGCCCCAGCCGATGTTGACCACCGTGCCGGTGTAGGTGCGGTCGGGAGCGGTGAGCACCTCCACGTCGACCTTTTTTCCCACCGACATCCGCCGTAAGTCCCCCTCCCGGAACCGGGCCACCACGAACCACTCGCTGGTGTCCACGAGGGTAAAGAGGGGCTCACCGGGCAGGACCATCCGGCCGGGCGGGAAGTCGAGGTTGACCACCCGGCCGTCGTACGGGGCCACCACGGTGCACCGGTCCAGCTCGATCGCGGCCTGCCGTTCATTGATCCGCGCCGCCCGCAACTGTTGCCGGATGGGCTCGAGCTCGGGCACGGCGAGGCGGGCCGCGGTGACTTGGCGCTCGGCCGCCACCACCGAGGCCTGGGCCTCCTGCAGGGACGCCCGCGCCTCATCGTAGGTCTCCGCGGTTACGAAAGAACGCTCCACCATCGGCTCGAGCCGGGCCAAGGTCTCCGCAGCGAGCTGCTCGGAGGCGAGGGCCAGCTCGAGGTTCGCCTCCGCAACGCGGACCTCCGCGCGGGCGGCTTCCCGCATCCGCTCCGCTTCCGCCAGTTCCGCCTCGAGTACCGAGACCTGGGCGGCGGCCTCTTCCACGGCGAGCTGGTAGCTGGTCGGATCCAGCCGGACGAGCAAGTCCCCCTTCTCCACGGCCTGCCCGTCCTCCACGGCGACCTCGACCACACGGCCGGGCACCTCGGTGGCCACCGCCGTGTAGCGGGCCAGGACGCTGGCGTCATCCGTGCGCGGAAACTGCTCGCCCCGCACGAGGAGCCACGCCCCGAGGGCAATGGCGCCGAGGATCACCGCCAGGCTGAGCAGCCCGGCAATAATTCGCAGCATAGGATGCTTGCCGCTCTCCTTGGTCGGGGGAGCGGAAGACGCTTCGGTTTCACTCATGGCGGGTGGTCTACGAGGCGAAGAGAAGAATCCATAACCCGCCTGACCAGAGAAGGATCAGCCCGGGGTAGAAGAGGAGAGGAAGAAGGATGTAGCGGTCGAGACGGAGGAGATGCAGGACGGACTTGGTTACCGCGGTTAGCACGATACCGGCAAGGACCGCGAGGATCCAGCCGGGAAAATACGCTCCTAAAATCTGAATCTCCGTACTCACTGCCCGTCTTTGTGCACGCGGAGGAGAGCAGGGCAAGAAAAGTCCCGCAAGTTCTGAAACGGGGAATTGCCGCAGAGCGTTCTTCCAGGCAGGCTCTTGCACCAACCCGACCGCACGGGGCCTCCGCGGCCCCCACCCGATTGTCCCGCGAACCTGATGAAAATCCACGCCGCCGTCCTTGAAGCCATGGGAGCCGAACCTCCCTACGCCCGCAGCCAGCCCCTCTCCTGGCAGGAACTCGACCTGCAGGAACCCGGGGAGGGAGAGGTCCTCGTGAAGATCCGTGCGGCCGGGCTCTGCCACTCCGACCTCTCCGTAATGAACGGGACCCGCCCCCGCCCCACTCCCATGGCCCTCGGCCACGAGGCCGCCGCCACGGTGGAGAAGCTGGGCCCGGGTGTGACCGACCTCGAGCCGGGCGATCACGTGGTGATGGTCTTCGTACCGAGCTGCGGCCACTGCCCGGCCTGCTCGGAGGGCCGCCCGGCTCTCTGCGAGCCGGGGAACGCCCACAACAAGGAGGGCACCCTCCTCAGCGGCGCCCGCCGCCTCAGTCGTGACGGCGAACCGGTTCACCACCACCTCGGGGTCTCCTGCTTCGCGGAATACGCGGTCTGCTCCCGCTGGTCGCTGGTCAAGATCGACCGGGAGGTCCCCTTCGAGCATGCCGCTCTCTTCGGTTGCGCGGTCCTCACGGGAGTCGGGGCCGCAGTGAACACGGCCCAGGTCCGCCCGGGACAATCAGTCGCGGTCGTCGGGCTCGGGGGAGTCGGGCTCGCCGCCCTCCTCGGCGCACGCGCCGCCGGGGCCGAGCAGATCGTCGCGGTCGACCTGCTCCCGGAAAAACTGGAACTGGCCCGCCGGCTGGGGGCCACCGACACGGTCCTCGCCGGACGCGACGAGACCGCCGGGGAAGTCCGCGCGGCCACCCGCGGCGGAGTCCACGCGGCCATCGAGACCGCCGGCGTGGTGCGCGCGGTCGAGCTGGCGTTCGCCATCACTCGTATCGGGGGTACCACCGTTACGGCTGGCCTCTCCCACCCGGATACCCGCATCTCCGTCCACCCGGTGACCCTCGTCGCCGAGGAACGCACGCTCAAGGGCTCCTACGTCGGCAGCTGCATCCCCGTCCGCGATGTGGACCGCTACGTCCGCCTCTACAAAGCCGGTCGCCTCCCGGTCGACCAGCTGCTCACCGATACGATCCGCCCCCGGGAACTCAACGCCGCCTTCGACAAGCTCGATGCCGGACAGGCGGTTCGCCAAGTTCTTCTCGTCGATTAGCCACAAGGCCGATCCCCCTCCGCCCAGAACACGGCCCCGCCAGCCCCCTCCGCCACGTCCTCAAGGAACACTCCCGACCCAACGTCCCCTTCCTGCGCCCCCCCAGCCTTCCCAGCACCCACGCACCCCCGGCCGCGCCAGCACCCGCGCCCCCCGTCCGCGCCGGGAATCAGGAAAACACCCACGGGATACGCCCACCACCCTTCCCGTCCGCCCCCTCGCGCTCCGGATCACCCTCACAACCCCACCCTCAACCGCCTCGCCCCGCGGTCCCCGCCTGTATCCAACAACCCGACACGATTGATCCCACCCGTCTCTTCCACGGATTGGCTCCGGGATCCCCACCCCGGCGCCGATGGGCTCTTGAACCCGACCCCACTCCTCCCCAGCAGCCCCACCCTTCAGGATCTCACCCCACCCGACACCCACTCTCAACGGGGGAAATCTCTCGCCGAACCCCCGGGCGCAGGCCCTGCGCGACCGACTCCCCCAAGGCTACCCCCCCGGAATCCGGCCTCTTCCCTCTCCGGAGGCGCGGCAAGGCCTTTTCCAAAGCACCGTCCCCCACTCGAACCTCCACCCAACCCACCCAGCCCGCGAACCCAAGTCGGACCGCCCCGCCACCCTCCTTTCTCCTCTCCCTTTCGCAAGTTGCTCCTCCATGACCCGGCCCTCCCGGGTCCACCCGAGAGCCGGAGCCTCCCGCGCTCCGTTTCCGGATTCGCGGTACGGGTAACGGAACGGAGGGCGCGCCCAACGGAGCCTGCCTGCTCGCTGCGGTCCCTTGGGCGCGCGGAAAAAGGAAAGTTCCGAGAGGGTAGGGCTACCGATGTCCGACCCTCTCTGTAAAACTCGGAGACCACACTGGCACTCCCCCCCACAGATCGCCCCTGGGCGATCCCTGCTCCCGCTTTCCTCCATGGATTCACGCACCCCCGACTCCGAATTTCCCCCCGACCCGTCCGTGGCTCCCTCGAAGCGCGGGGAGCCACGCTTTGTCCGCAAGACCTGGCGCTCCATGACGGCCCGCCCCCTCTGGATCGGTTCGGCGCTGCGCTCCCCGCAGGCCGACGCCTCCGAGCCGTTTACCCGGATTGTACGCACCGAGCGTCCCCTCGCCGAATTCCGGCTGGCCTGGCAGGATCCGGAGGGAGCCGGCTGGATCCATCCGGTCGGTGCCTTTCAGATCGACTTGACCCGCCACACCCTCCTCTCGGCCCATCGACTGGAGTTCCAACGGGCGGGCCCCCGCTTCCTCGGCCGGATCGGCGGGGAGGAGTGGGAAGAGCTGGTGCGTTGGCCCGAATCCACCCACCCCCAGGAGAAGTCGTGGCGGATTGACGCCTTCCTCGCCACCGAGGTGCTCGGCCGGCTGACCGCCGAGATCCTCGTCCGCTTCCTCCACCGGGATGCGGCCCGCCAATCCCTGCAGCGGAGGTTGGCCCTCACCAGCGGCCTCACCACCACCTCGGCCCCGCTCTCCACTGTCCGCGACGAACTCCTCCGCCACGCCTGGGACAACCACGAGGGGGATCCGCAGCGGTACTCCGGTCTCGGCGGCCAGTGGGGAATGTTCCTGCTGGCGCCCTAACCCGGTTCCCGCGGATCCGTCCGAGAAGACGGATCCGCACCCGGGCCCCGGCGGCGGTTCAGGAGTGTTGGGTCTTTGGCAACTCCGCCGGCACGTCCACCTCGTGGACATCCTTGCGCTTCACCCGTTCCAGGCGGGAGCGCCGACGGAGCATCCGGTCGAGCTTGTCCACCATCCGGTCGATCGAGGTGTACATGTCGTTGGAGCTTTCCGTGAGGATGAGGGGCGGCCCGTTGATCTCGATATGGCCCTTGGCCATCTGCTCGTTCTGCCCGCTGGAATTCTTGCTGTACTCGAGCTCCACCCGCAGACGCATGATCCGTTCCTCGTGGGCAAAAAGCTTTTCCGCCTTACGGTACACGGTCTCCTTGAGAGCTTCCGTGAGATCGAGATTGCGGCCGGTCACGATGACATCATGTTCGTTCATGTGTGTTCCTCTGTCGGTGGTTCGTCTGCGGGTGGTGGATCCGTCGCGGCCACCACTCCCGGTGAAAATCCTCCATGCCCGCCCGTCCCTCATCCCCCGTGAACCATCGCATCGACCGCGTCGTTCTTACCGGCGGCTCCTCGGGGATCGGAAACGCGCTCCTGCATGCACTCCTTACGCTGCCCGAGCCCCCGGCGATCTGCAACCTTTCTCGCTCGGCTCCCACCGTGGAAGGTGCCGAGCCACCACGGGCGGTCCACCATCTCAGCTGCGACCTCGCCGACGAGGCCGCCCTCGCGAAGACCCTCCCCCGCCTGCGGGAGTGGACGCACTCGGCGGACGAGGGCGGGCGGCTGCTCCTGGTCAACAATAGCGGATTCGGCGGATTCGGCCCCTTTCCCGAGCCGGACGCCGCCCACAACCTGCGCATGATCGACCTGAACGTGCGCGCGCCGGTCGAGCTGACCGCCGCCCTCGCCGGGGATCTCGAGCAATCGGGAGGCACCGTCGTCCACATCGCGTCCACCGCCGCCTTCCAACCAACGCCCTACCTCGGTGTCTACGGCGCCAGCAAGGCCTTCCTCCTCCACTGGGGCCTCGCCCTCGCCGAAGAGTGGAAGGACCGCGGCGTTCGGGTGCTCACGGTCTGCCCGGGCCCGACGGGCACGCGCTTCTTCGAGGCCGCCGGCTTCCGCGAGGCGCCGCTGGGCAAGCGGGGGGGGATGACGGCGGAAAAGGTCGCCGCCCAGATCCTCCGCGCCCTCGACGGGCGGCAGCCCCTCCTCACCACGGGTGTCGGCAACCGGGTGCTCTCCATGATCTCCGGGAGGCTTCCCCGCGTCTGGGCTGCCCGCGCCTCCGCCTCCCTGCTGCGCAAGCTGCGGCTGGAGCGCTACCAGGAGGGGCGGGAGGAGTCGCGGGACGATGCGAACCACCCGTCCCCCTGAGACCCCCGCCCGCCTCATGCCCCCTCCCCGCGTCACGGTGCTCATGGGCCCGACGGCCACGGGCAAAACGGAGCGCGCGCTCGAGTGGGCCCACCGCTCGGGGGCCTGGATCCTCTCCGCCGATGCCCTCCAGTTCTACCGGGGAGCGGACCTCGGCACCGCCAAGCCCAGTCGCGCGGAGCGGGCCGCCCTGCCCCACTACGGAATCGATGTAGCCGAACCGGACGAACCGTGGGATGTGCGGCGCTACGCGGACTACGCCCGCGCGGTGGTGGACGCGGCCGCACGCGCGGGGATGCCCGTGCTGGTCGTCGGGGGAAGCGGGCTCTACCTCTCGGTCTTCCACGCGCCCCCTCCCGACCCGGTGGACATTCCTCCGGCCGTCCGGGAAGAGGTCGCCGCCCTCGCCGCGGCAGGGGGCACCCGGGCCCTCCGCGAGCGCCTCCTCTCCCTCGATCCGGACCCGCCGGTCGACCTGCGCAATCCGCGCCGGCTGGCACCGGCGCTCGAGCGGGTCCTCGCCACAGGCTTGCCCGTCCGCGAGCTGCAACGCCGCCACGCGGAGCGGCCCTGCGCGTTCGCCGATTGCGAGCGCGAGTGGTTCCTCCTCGACCGCCCGGACGAGGAACTGGCCGACCGGATCGAGCGGCGCACGCGAGCCATGCTCGCCGGAGGACTGCTCGCGGAGGTGCGGGCACTCGCCGCGCGGGGGCTCCGCGCCAATCCGACCCTCGCCTCCGCCATCGGGTACCGGGAGGGGCTCGAGGTCCTCACTGGCGACCGCGGGGAGTCCACCCTCGCGACCGCCATCAATGCGGCCACCTTCCGGCTGGTCCGTCGCCAGCGGCGTTGGTTCGCCCGCCGGATGCCGGACGCGGTCGCCCTCTGAGCGGCTGGTCGCGACTCCCGGCCGTTCGTTTGCCGATCTCCATCGAATTTCCTTTTCCCGGCCGGAGGTCCCTCCTACGGTCCGCGCCGATGCAGCCACCAACGCGCGCGGTGATCATTGACGGACGCAAGATCGCGGCACGCATGCGCGCGGATACGGCCGAGGAAGCTCACGAACTCGCCGCCAGTGGATGGTCCCCGAGTCTGGTCTCCCTCACGGTGGGCGACGCCTCCGCCGCGGAGGTCTACGTGCGCAACCAGCAGCGCACCGCCGAAAAGTGCGGGGTCGCCTTTGAGTCGCGCCAGTATCCGGAGGACCTCTCCCTCGAACAACTCAGTGGCGTCCTCCACGGGCTCAATGCCGACCCGCGGATCCACGGGATTCTCATCCAGCGCCCGCTCCCCGCTCACCTGCCGGTGAAGACTGTGCAGAGCCTGGTCCACCCGCTCAAGGATGTGGAGGGGATGCACCCGGCCTCCATCGGCAACATCGTCTACAACGACCTGAAGCTGGGGCCCTGTACCGCGGTGGCCGCCGTCGAGATCCTCAAGCGCCTTCCCCTCTCCATCGAGGGCCTGGATGTGACCCTCATCGGCCACTCCGAGATCGTCGGCAAGCCGATTGCCTTCCTGCTCATGGGCCTCGGGGCCACCGTCACGGTCTGCCACCAGCATACCCGGTCGGTCGCGATGCACGCCCGCGCGGCGGACGCCGTCTTCGTGGCGGTCGGGAAACCGGGACTGGTCACGGGCGAGATGATCAAGCCGGGCGCCGCCCTCATCGACATCGGCATCAACCGGGTGACCACCGAGGACGGCACCCGCACGGTGGGCGATGCCGATTTCGAGAGCTGCGCAGAGGTGGCCGGCTGGATCACGCCGGTCCCGGGCGGGGTCGGCCCGGTCACCGTGGCCACGCTCTTCCAGAACGCCGTGCTCGCCACCCGCCTCCAGCGCGAGCACTACCGCTCGCTCTACGCGGCGACGCCCACGACCCCGCTGGCGGTCGACGGAATGACCTCCTGAGGGAGGACGGAGACCCGGTGCCGCGGAATCACCCACCCGCGCCAATTGGCGGGGCGCCGGGCGGGTGGCCCAGTCGTGGATTTCCGGCCTCCACGGGCGGCCACCTCGCTCCGCCCTGGCGCCGAGAATCCCTCTACACGGTGCGAGAGTAGCGGCCGGCCCCCGCCGGGAGGTTCGGGTCGAGGGCCATGCCGATGTTCCGCAGGAAAAGGCGGCCGGCCGGCGTCACCCGCAGGAGTGCGCCCTCCTCCTCGAGGAGACCATCCTCCCGCAGCTCCTCGATCGGTTCGCGGGCGTGCGCAAAGAATTCCCCGAAATCAATGCCCCACTTTTCCCCGAAAGCCGCCCGGTCCAGCTCCAGGTCACAGAGGATGCGGTGGATCGCCTCGCGCCGGAGCCGATCCTCGCGGCTCACCAGCAAACCCCGCGCCACCGGCAGCCGACCAGCCCCGAGGGCGGCCCGGTAGGAGACGAGATCCTTGTGGTTCTGGCGGTAGGCCCGTGTGGTCTGCGAGATGCTGGAGACTCCAAAAGCCGCGATCTCCCGCCCACCCCGGGTGCTGTAGCCCTGGAAGTTGCGCTGCAGGGTGCGCTCCTCCCGCGCCCGCACAAGCTCATCGCCGGGCCGCGCAAAATGATCGAGGCCGATCATCACGAAGCCGTGACCGCTGAGGGACTCGAAGATGGAAGTGAGCAGACCGATCCGCGTCTCCGCGTCCGGCAGGCCTGAGCGCTCGAGGATCTTCTGCGCCGGACGAATCCAGGGGACATGCGCGTAGTTGAAGACGGCAATCCGGTCGGGCTCCAGCTCCATGACATCGTCCAGCGTCCGCCGGAAACTCTCCACCGTCTGACCGGGCAGGCCGTAGATGAGGTCAATGTTCACCGAAGCGAAACCGTGCTCCCGCAGCCACCCCATGGTCTCCCGGTTCTTCGCGTGAGGCTGGATCCGGTGAATGTTCTTCTGCACCTCCGGATTCGTGTCCTGGATCCCGAAGGACGCCCGGTTCATCCCGATCTCCGCGAAGGCCGCCACGTGCTCACGCTCAAGGGTCGACGGCGCCAGCTCCACCGAACACTCCGCGTCGTCCGCAAACCGGAAACGGCGGTGGAGGGCCGCACCAAGTTCCCGGATGCGGGCGGGTGGAAAGAAATTCGGCGTGCCCCCGCCGAAGTGCAACTGCTCCACAGGGCGACCCGCCGCGCTCCACTCCCCGTACAGGTCCATCTCCCGCTCGAGATGCCCAAGGTATTCCCCCACTTGGTCGTAGTCCCGTGTGATGATCGTATTGCACCCGCAGAACCAGCAAAGCGTCTCGCAGAAGGGGAGGTGAAAGTACAACGAGAGCGGGCCGGTCTCCTCCTCCGTCGTCACCAGCAACTCTTCCGCCCCCACTTCCTCGGTGAAGGCGAGCGCTGTCGGGTAAGAGGTGTACCGCGGACCCGGACGGTTGTACTTCCGCACCAGTTCCACCAACTCCCCATGCCCCAAACCGATCCCGGACATTCCACCCATTTCCATACTCCCACCCTACCCCACACCCCCGCCAACTGCCACCGAAACCGAATCGCCACGACTCGAAATTGGGGTCGGGTTGTTGGTGAAGAGGCGCTTCTGGCCAACCCTTCGCCAGTGGCGGAAGGCGCGGACCAAGGGTAACGCCCACGAAAACACGGGGAACAGGGGAAGAGTGCGGCACGACCGGGAGGGGCCGGGATCCCCGTTGCCCCGACCGGGCGAACCGGGAGGCGCCCCGAATGGGCCCACCGCAAGAAAAGGACGCAAGGGGCAAAGCCATGAAAGGACGGCAGACCACACCGGCCACCTCCCCTTCGCCCCTACACTCGTGAAACGAACGCCCGCCCCTCCACCCGCGAGCCAACCCCCTCCTCCAAAGAATCCAAATACAAAGCGGAAGGGCCGCCGGATTATAGTGTCAGGTTGTTTAACCGACATGAGCCCTTTGGCCCGGAAACGATCCAGAGTTCGCGAAGGGCGAGAGGAACGGCTGAGCGGTGCTGGCATGGACGGGGCGCCGAAGTCCCGTGTACGGAGCATACGAGGGACGGGCCGATCATTGGGTGCGGTCAGGACGGTCGCGGAATTTTCGTCGGAGCGTCCTTCCTACCGGGGGACCCAGCCGGCCTCTTGAGGAAAACTCCGGCCGACCCCCGTCCCCTACCCGCAAGCCCACCGCTGGAAGGAAGAACCTTGGGCTAGCCGCAGTCGCCGCCGCCGATCACCGGGTTGCGGCGGCGAGTGGCGGAAGGGAGCGCGGTTTGCGGAAAGCGATCGTCTTTCGCATGGCAGAAGGACCACCCGCCTCCCGGAAACCGTGGCGAGGGAGCCAGAAAAGGCCGATCATCTTCGTCGGACGGAGCGACCTGCGCAGAGTTGGGCGTCCTCGGCTAGTTCCTTGAGCGAGATCGCGGTTGGGCGCCCCGTCCACTTCTCGGTGTGATAGCGAACAAAGGCTTCCTCTCCCATCACTCCACCCCGGCAAAAGAATTCGGGCCATCGGGACCAGAAGCCGGCAGGCTTCTCCTCGAGAATCTCTTTAGCGGCAGTATGGGGTCGCAGGAACACCCTTAGCAATTGCTGCGCCTTCTCATCGAGGTGGCCAAGAATCCTCACCTGCCGCGGCGACAGGACTTCCCACCATCGATCTTCCTGCCATGCCGTCGACCATCGATATTCCTGGGGCTCCTCCGCCAGACCGGCACGAACGGGAGCTGTGCGCACGAAAGCCCGATAGTAACCGAAAATCCGAGATCCTGCCTGCACTAGCGAACTTTCGAACCGATCCCTCCAAAGGGTTCCCTTCCGCTCGTGCCGACGATTGTACCAGACCGCAAAGCGTTGCTTGAGCGTCTTCATGAAGGGTGAAATGTCGTGCATACGCGCGAGGAGCCGCTCGCGGAGGGACTCCCGGACCGCCGTGTCATCGGAAAATCGTCCCTCCAATTCGTCCGCGGTCAGCCCGAGAAATCCTTCGCGGTCATCGTACAACCGACGATACCGCCGGACCAGTTCCCGGTCCTCGAGGGAGGCACCAGCGGCGGGATCCACCTCGACCAGCAGGCATACCTCCCGTTCGAGCACGGCTGCCTCCATCACCTCGATCCCGGAAAAATCCGCCACCCGCTCCACCAACGACAAGAGGTAAGCCCTCTCCTCCTCCGTCCACCCCACCAATCCATCCGTCAGTCCCGTCCGCAGGAAATACACCCCCAAGTCGTTTCGCTTGTACCGCAAGGCTCTCATGGAAACCAAGGAACAATTGAACCCCAAAAATTGCAAGGCGGAAGTTTAGTGTCGGGTTGTTTGACAGGAGTTGATCGGAATGAGGGTAGTTGGGGCTTGTGGGGCTGGTGGGGGGTGATTGGGGTAAGGGGATGGAGACGGTGGAGGGTGGGGTGCGGGTGGTGGTGGGGACGGGGCGTGGGGTGAGGGAAGGGGGTTGGGGGCGGTGGTGGGTGGTGGAGGGGGAGTACGGGCTCGTGGGGATTGGCTGGGCGGAGGGTGAGGATGCGGGGTCGACTTGGGTGCGGCCTGTGGGGGTGGCGCTGGACCGGATTGTGGAGGATCCGGCGGTGGGTTTCCCCTTTCCCGTGGAGTTTGGGGGAACGAGCTTTCAAAGGGAGGTATGGCAATCCCTGCGGGGCATTCCGTGCGGGGAGACGCGGACCTACGGGGAACTGGCGGCGCAGCTCGGGCGGCCGGGAAGCGCCCGGGCGGTGGCCGGCGCCGTGGCGGCCAACCGCCTCGCGCTGGTGATCCCGTGTCACCGCGTGATCCCGGCATCCGGGGGGACTGGCGGCTACCGGTGGGGAGGGGACCGCAAGCGGGACCTCCTCGAGCGGGAACGGATGATCGTGGAGCGGAGCGGAAAGCCCTGAGGCGGACCGTGGAGCGCATCCGCACTCGCGGATTCCCATGGCCCCTCCTTGCGGACACGTCTCCGGAATCCTTTCCTATCGCCGCCCGCTCTCCACCCAGCCCCCGGCCCCATCCCCCGGAAGCGGCAGTCCGCGCTCGGCGGGAAGTTCGGCGAGTCGGTTTTCGACTCCACCCGTCCCCTGGAGGCCGTCGCCCGGGAGGACCGCACCGCACGGACTGGACTTCCCCCAGCAATATTCGGGATCGACGACGAGCCGCATCGGACTCCGCCGGCGGTGCCCGGGACCTGAGCCCAGGCAATTTTCGGGATCGACGATAACCCGCGTCCCGGGCATCCCTTGGTTCCGGAGATTCCGAACCCTTCGCCTCCCCCGAACGGACCGCTGAGGGCCGAGGTGGAACCTACGATCAACCCGCACCCGCACCCGACCTTCGCCCACCGTGGCCGTAGCCCTCCACGACCCCGCCACCCCAGCTCCCTCGCCTCCGCCCCGGCGGATTGCGTCGATCGACATTGCCCGCTTTTTTGGGATCTGCCTCGTCTTTTACGGCCACTTTGTGGAGCAGGTCATGTATCTTGGGAACGGGACCGCGGCCGAGCACTACAAGTGGGTGTACAGCTTCCACATGCCCCTCTTCTTCTTCCTCGCCGGGAGCGCCTACAACGAGGCGAAACTGCAGGAAAAGGTGCGGAGCTTCGTGGCCCGGACCGCGCGGTCACGCCTCGTCCCCTTCTTCGCCTTCTGCCTCCTCCTCGCCCTGCTCTCCCTCTTCCTGCCCGGCTGGTTTCCCCTGGCGGAACTCGACTCGGCTGAAGGCTATGCGACCAGCACCTGGAACACCCTGCGGGGCCTGCCCGCCTTCAACATCCCGCTCTGGTTCCTCGCCTGTCTCGTGGGTGTGGAGATCCTCCACTTCGCCCTCGGCCGTCTCTGGACCCGGACCCGCTGGATGGTGGTGGCGGCGCTCGGATTCTACCTCGGGGGTGTCTGGCTGAACCGCGCCTACGATTTTTTTGGGAGTCCCTATCAGTTCTGGTTCCTGCACATCGCGGTCGTCGGGTACGCCTTTTACCTCGCCGGGATCCTCACGCGGCGCAGCGCCCTGCTCTCGACTCCCCTCGCCACCGCGCTCGTGGCCGGGGCGGCCCTCCTCTGCCTCGCCGGGATCCACCTCACCTACGACCTCAACCAGGGACCCTTCAAGCCCCCCTTCGAGGCCGTCGTCCTCGTGACCGGCTCCTTCGGGAATGTCTTCCTCTTCCCCCTGACCGCCTTCCTCGGGATCGGCCTGCTCCTCCTCCTCGGCCGCCTCCTCAGCGGCGTGCGGATCCTCGAGCGCCTCGGGCAGATGGTCATCCTCCTCTACTGTCTCCACGGGATCTTCTACCACTTCGTGAACCCGCCCCTCGCCGCCTGGATGGCGGAACGGCTGCCCATGGAGAGCTGGTGGCTCCTCTTCTGGAGCGCGGTGGTCACGGCTGTGAGCGTAGCGATCACCCTCCCCATCGCCTTTCTCCTCGGCACCTACCTGCCCTGGCTGGCCGGCCGGCGCCGCCCGGATCCGACGGTCCAGCCGAAGGTGGCCTGAGACCCCCGGACCCCGCCCGGCCTTCGCCCCGCGGGGCCGGGGCCCGGCCGACGACGATCCGCGCCGCCTCAGACCCCCTTCGGTCGCAGGTAGCGCTGGGCGAGGGCCCCGAGAATGTCGAAGGTGAGGGCCACCAGGGCGACCAGCACCGCTCCCACGAAAATCGCGGTGGGCCGGTTCAGTTTCAGGCCCGCGTTGATGGTCTCTCCCAGTCCCCCACCCCCGATGAGAAAGGCGAGCGCGGCCATGCCGACGTTGATGACCGTGGCCGTGCGGATCCCGGCGAGGATGACCGGGACGGCAAGGGGCAGCTCCGTGCGGAGAAGGCTCTGCACCGGGGTCATCCCCATGCCGCGGCCCGCCTCGATGACCGCGCGGTCCACCTGTTCCAGACCGACGATCGTATTCCGGAGGACCGGCAACAGGGCGAAGGTGGCCAGCGCGACCACCACGGTAGTGGCTCCCTGACCCATGAAGATAAAGAAGACCACGATCAGCCCGTAGGCCGGGATGGCCTGGCCGAGGCCGAGGATGGTCACCAGGAAATTCTTGAGCATCGGTGCACCTTCCCGGGTCACAAGGATCCCGATGGGGACCGCGATGACCACGACCAGCAGAGTCGAGAAGAAGGCCACATAGAGCTGCTCGCCCAGCTGGACCAGCAACTGATCCGGCTCGAGGATGCGGAGGGTGGTCGGGTCGAAGTCCGCGTAAATCCAGACCCCGCCGAGCAGGAGCAACAGGATCCCCGCGATCACCGGGGTGACGATCAGGTCGAGGTTTCCCGTGAGCGAGGCGACCCGGCTGCGCATCCGCCCGGCGGCGGCGGGCAGGGTCGGCTGGCGGTCCGGTGGAGTCATGCCCGGCTCGCCTCGGCTTCCCTGCCCGTGTCGATGAGCAGTTGGGCGAGGCTCTCAATCGTGCAGACGCCGAGGTACTTCCCGCCCCGGTCGGTGACCACCGCGCATCCCATGGAATTCTGGAGCATCCCGGAGAGGGCGTCGTGGAGGGTATCCTCCGGCTGGACCAGCACCGAAACCGAAGGCCGGGCCGCGTCGAGATTCCCGCGGAAACTGTTCAGCGCCCGCCGGTCCACCCAGCGGAGCGGGCGCTCCGCGCGGTCGAGGAGGAGGGCGTTCCGCTCGCCCGTTTCCTCCAGCAAGCGGAGGGCCTGTTCCCGGTCGACCGGCGGCCGGAGCAGGGGAACCGAGGAGAGCTCGATGTCGCCCACCCGACGGAGCGTGAGCGTCTTGAGAATGGCCCCCGAGCCGAGGAAATTGCCCACGAAGTCGTCGGCCGGGTTGGTGAGGATGCGCTCGGGAGTGTCCAGCTGGGCAATTTCGGAGCGCTCGCGGAGGATGGCGATCCGGTCGCCCATCTTGACCGCCTCGTCGACGTCATGAGTGACGAAGACGATCGTCTTTTTCAGCTCTCCCTGCAGGCGGAGGAACTCATTCTGGAGGCGATCACGGGTGATCGGGTCGATCGCCCCGAAGGGCTCGTCCATGAGGAGGACATCCGGATCGGCACCGAGCGCCCGGGCCACCCCCACCCGCTGTGCCTGCCCGCCACTGAGCTCCCGCGGGTAACGGTCGCGGTAGGTGGCGGGATCCATGGAAACCAGCTCGAGCAACTCGTCGGCCCGGGCGCGGCACTTTTTGTCCGGCCACTTCAGGAGCCGGGGCACCGTGGCGATGTTCTCGGCAATTGTCCGGTGGGGAAAGAGGCCGACCTGTTGGATGACGTAGCCCATCCGGCGGCGAAGTTCATTGGGATCCCCGCGGGTGACATCCTCGCCCTCGTAAATGATTCGTCCGGAGGACGGCTCAATCATGCGGTTGATCAGGCGGAGGGTCGTGCTTTTCCCGCAGCCCGAGGGGCCGACGAGGACGAGGATCTCCCCCGGCTCGACCGCCAGGTTGAGGGTCTCCACGGCGGGGTCCTCCATGCCGGGGTAGATCTTGGTGACCTCTTCGAGGCGAATGAGGGGCTCGGTCATGGGCAGGTGCGGCGGGTTACCGAAAAAGGGGGAGGAGTAAGGAAAGGAACGCGACCGGCCTAACGGGCCCCGCGCGGGGTCGTCCAGCGCGCGACCAGGCGGAGGAGGATATCAATCCCGAGGGCCAGCAGCAGCGAGAAGACCACCCCGGTCCAGATTGCCTCGAAGGAATTGGGCAGGGGAATCCGGGCGAGGCCGCTCTTGATGAAGTCCCCGAGCCCCCCGCCGGCGACCAGCGTGGCAATGGCGGAGATGCTGACCGTGAGCAGGGCGGAAACCCGGACCCCGGCAAGAATTACGGGCCAGGCGAGCGGGAGCTGTACCTTGAGGAGAACTTGCCGATCGGTCATGCCCATCCCCTTGGCCGATTCAAGGACGCTGGCCTCGACCGCGTCCAACCCGGCGACCGAGTTTCGAAGGATGGGAAGGATCGCGTAGAGAAAGAGGGCCACGAAGGAAGGCGCGAACCCCAGCCCGAGAATCGGAATGAAAATGGTAAAGAGGGCCAGTGAGGGAATGGTGAGGAAGACCGAGGCGATCGCCAGGCAGAGTTCCTTGGCAAAGGGCCGGTGCCGCGTGAGGATCGCCACGGTGAGGGCGAGGAGTCCGGCACTACCGGTCACCGAGCCCACATAGAGCAGAGTCTCACCGATCGTCTCGGCGAGCATGTCACCGCGTACGGAGAGGTAGTCCCACCAGCTTTGGAGTCCGTTCATCGGAGAAAAGGCCCAGGCCGGGCGACCGACCCCACGCCATGCGCAGGTCGGCCGCCCCCGGGCGAAGACGGGATCAGCCGTCGATGATGCCTTCGGACACCAGGTAGTCGCGGGCGACCGCGGTAGCGGGCTCACCCATGGCTGAGACCCGGGCGTTCAGGTCGGCCATTTGCTGATTGTCGAGGGGCGCGAGGATGGCGAGGACGATGCCCTCGAAGGAGTCCGGGGCTTCCTCGAACTTTTCCTCCCGCATCGTCGCGGAGACGTTGTAGACGATGTTCACGCCCGGATCCTCGACGAGGGCCAGGTTGAGGGCCGGGATCCGGCCGTCCGTCGTGAACACCTCGCCAAAGGTGCAGTTGTTGCGGGCCGTCTCCGTGTAGATGACCCCCGTGTCGAGGATGCGGGCCTGGTTGTTGGGCAACTCGATCCCCGTGTGGGTTTCCGTGAGGATGAGCCCATCCGGCCGTTCCGGGAACTCCGACTCCATGCAGACCACCGCATCCGGATTGTCCCGTACGTACTCCATCATGGTGGTGAGCGTGAAGGGCCCCCCGTTTTCTTCGGTCACCTCCGGGCTCGAGGCGAAACCGTAGGTGTTGTTGAAGGGGGAGCGGCCAATCCAGACGATCCCGTTCTGGGCGAGGTCCCGCTCGCGGACCCCCTCGGTCAGGGCCACGCTGTCAAAGCTGGGGTCCTCCAGACCGAGATGCACGGCCCAGCCGGTCCCGTTGTACTCCATGTACACATCGATCTCGCCGGAGAGGAGAGCCGCCCGGGCCACATTCGTGCCGCCGAGGTTCACCCGGTCGCGTACATCCGCCCCGGCCGCTTCGAAGGCCTGGACCAGCATCTGGCCGAGAATGAGCTGCTCGTCGAAGTCCTTCGAGCCCACCGAGACGTCAATGCCGTCCAGCGGGTAGTCGTCGACGATCGCCGCGCTGAGGGCGGTGCCCGTCGAGAGGAGGGCGGAGAGGCCGAGGAAGGCCAGTCCGCGGCGCAGGGATTGTCCCGCGCGGGAGATGGTTGCTTGCTTTCGGTTGGTCATGGTCTTTCTTTTTTTATTATTTCGTTCCAAAAATATACGTTAACAAATCTTTCTACCCCTGTGAAGGGGAAAATTTTTCCTTACCCTTCCGTTCCCGGCCCTCCGCTGGCCGTCCGCCCGCCCCCGACCGCAGGCCGTACCCGCCCCACCGGAAGCAGCCCAGCATGGACCTGCCTGCCCAGGTCGGGACCTCCGGCCCATCGCCGCGGGCCCATTGCCGGCGGGCCAACCGCCCGGGCGGCCTACATCCAGATGGCACCCACCACCGCGCACCCGAGCACCACGCCCCATGGGGGAACCCGAACAAAGCGCAGCAATGCGAAGGCGATCAGGGCGAGACCCGCCCGCTCCGGACCCGTCACCGCGGCCGTCCAGACCGGCTGGTAAAAGGCGGCGAGCAACAGGCCGACGACCGCCGCATTCGTCCCCGCGAGGGCCGCCTGGGCGGCCCGGTAAGTGCGCAGGCGGTCCCAGTAGGGAAGCAGCCCCAGCACCAGCAGGAGGGCCGGCAGGTAGGTGGCGAACAGGGCCAGCAGTCCGCCCGCCACGCCGCCCGGTCCCACCGTGAGCACCGTCCCAAGAAAAGCCGTGAAGGTGAACATCGGGCCCGGGATCGCCTGGGCGGCCCCGTAACCGGCCATAAAATTTTCCGGGCTCACCCATCCCGGCACCACCGTGAAGGCGTCCAGCAGGGGCAGGACCACATGGCCGCCCCCGAAGACAAGGGCCCCCGCCCGGTAGAAGGCCTCGATCGCCGCCCACGTCGAGTCGGGCCGCACCCCTGCGGCGAGAGGTAACCCCACGAGGAGGAGGGCGAAGACCAGCAGGTAGGGCCAGCCTGCCGTACGCACCGCCGTGCGGTGGCTATCGGGGTCGGCCGCGGCCCTCACGCGGTCCCCGAAGAAGAGCCAACCAACTCCCGCCCCCGCCGCGATGACGGCCACCTGCAAGAGAGGCATTCCGGTGGCAAGAAGTACCGCGGCGGCACCGATCGCCAGCAGGGCCCGGCCGCGGTCCGGGCAGAGGCGGGTGCCGAGATTCCAGACCGCGTTCGCGACCACCGCGACCGCCGCCAGCTTCAATCCCACGATCCAGCCCGCCCCCGGCTCCGGCTCCAGCGCGGCCAGGCCGAGCCCGAATCCGATCATGACCACGGCGGCCGGCAGGGTGAAGCCGACCCAGGCGAGCACCGCCCCCGGGACCCCAGCCGCCTTCCGGCCAATGGCGAATCCCATCTGGCTGCTGGCCGGCCCCGGCAGGAACTGGCAGAGGGCGATGAGATCGGCGAATTCCTCCGCTCCCAGCCAGCGCCTCCTCCGCACAAACTCCTCCTCGAAGAAGCCGATGTGGGCGGCCGGACCGCCGAAGGCGATGCAACCCAGCTTGAGGAAGCGCAGGAAGACCTCGCCGAGGCCCGGGCGCGGCGGAGGGGACTCCGGCGGCGAGCCTTCACCCGAAGATCGGTCCGGAGAGAGGGTCATGCGGAAAGCCCAGCGGGCAGAGAAAAAAAAGGCGCAGGCCCGGGCGGAGCCAATCGACCGCCTGCGGCGGGTGCGACCCCAATCTAGGCGCGCTTCGAGGCGTCCACCACCAGACAGATTCCCGCGTTCACCGAGGTGAGAGCGAGGGTGCCCCCGAGCACCCACCACCACGCCGGGCTCGCCGGATCCCCCTTCCAGAGCACGCTCTGTCCGAGGAGGCTGAGGCCGAAGCCGTTGAGGAGCAGTCCACCGATCGCGAGGGCGAGGAATTTCATGCCCGCGATCGTGGCAGAGCCGGGCGGTCCCCGCCAGCCGGGAGCCCTCCCCCGGGCCGGGTTGTCCGCGCGGAGCGGCGAAAGTCGCCCTGACCTTCCTGACCGGCCCACGCCCCGACCGGACTTGCCGTCCTCTCCGCCTGCCGTCTTGCTGTGGGGTTTCCCGTTCCCCCCATGTGGCAAGGCTATCTCCTCCTCCTCGGCGCCATTGTCTTCGAGGTCGTCGGCACCAGCGCGCTCAAGGCCAGTGAGCAATTCACCCGGCTGGGCCCCTCTGCCCTCGTCATCGTCTGCTACGCCGCCGCCTTCTACCTCCTCGCCCGCGTCCTCGCCTTCCTCCCCGTGGGCATCGCCTATGCCCTCTGGGCCGGACTCGGCATCGTCCTCATCACCCTCGTCGGCTGGGCCGTCTTCGGCCAGAAGCTGGATCTCGCCGGGATCGTCGGGATCGGGTTGATCCTCGCCGGGGTCGTGGTCCTCAATCTCCTCTCCAAGACCGTTCCCCACTAGCCAACAACCCGGAACTCCCGCACCTTCGTTCCTACCTCCCCCGCCTCGCATCGGCCTCCGACCTTATGAGCGCAAACCCTCCCCCACCCGCGGCCCCCGCCGGTACCGGCCCCCTCCGGACCGCCCTCATCGTCCTCGCGCTCGCCGCACTGGCCAACGCACTCTACCTCGCCTACCTCGGTCTGAACACGAGCGCGGAGTGCGTGGCCGGGGCGGATTGCGACGCCATTGTCGGCAGTGAGTACGGGAAATTCCTCGGGATTCCCGTCTCCGTCTACGCTGTCGGCTTCTACCTGCTGATCCTCGGGCTCGCCTTCTGGCGGTCGGCCCTCGTGCCGCGCACCCGCTGGATTCTCGGGCTGGCCTGGTTGGGGGTAATCGCCTCGGCCGTCTTCACCTTCATCCAGTTGGTCCTCCTGCCGGGCTTCTGCGCGTTCTGCTTCCTCAATTTCCTGCTGGTTGTGGCCATCGCCGCGGTCGCCGGCCGCCTCTGGCGGCAAGTGCGCGGGGATGCGTCTTTCTGGAGCGCCGAGGAACTGGTCACCCTCGCCGTGCCCGCTGCCCTCGTCTCCTTCCTCCTTCCCCTCGCCGGTTACGGACTCTTCGCCTACGGGCAGAGCCTCGCCGAGCCCGTCCCGGAAGACCCGGTGGTCGCCTTCGTCGACGGCCGCGAAGTCCGGCTCTCCACCCTCGACGACCGCATCCAGGGCCAGCTCCGCGATCTGCACGAACAGCGCAACGAGGCGCGGATGAGGGCACTCGAGAACCTCGTGATCGAGGAAGTCGCCGACCGCCGGGGGATGGCCCCGGAACGGCTGGTCCAGCAGGGGCTGTCCACCGTCAACACCGTGACCGAAGGGCAAATCACCCAGTTCTACGAGGCCAACCGGGACCGGCTGCCACCCGGGCTCAGTGAAAGCCAGGCCCGCTCCCAGATCCGCAACTTTCTCCAGCAACAACAGCAACAGCAGGCCTACCGGATCTTCGTGCGCGACCTCCTCGCCCGGGAGGGCGTCCGCCCGGATCTGCCGGAGCCGCCCGGTGTGGAAATCCCCCCGGCCGGTCCCGAGACCATCACCGTGGGCAATCCCGAGGCACCGGTACGCATCGTCGAGTTCTCCGACCTCCAGTGCCCCGCCTGCGCCAACGCCCACGAACAGGTGAAGGCGCTCCTCGCGGGCCCCCTCGGCGAGGAGATCTTCCTCGAGTTCCGGCACTTTCCGCTCGGCCAGCACGAGGAGGCGGAGCCCGCCGCCCGCGCCCTCACCTGCGCGGACCGGCAGGGGCGCTTCGCGGAGGCGGCCGATCTGCTCTTCCGCAACCAGGGTGCCTGGGGAGGCCGAGACCCAGTGGCCTATGTTGCCAACCGGGTCGACCTCGATGAGGAAGCCTTTAACAACTGTGTCCGCGAGAGTGCGGTGGCCGCCAGCGTCGAGGGCGACCGCGATCTGGGGATCGAGCTGGGAATCAACAGCACCCCCTCCTTCTTCGTGAACGGCCGCGCCGTGCGCGGAGTACCGACGGAGGAACAGGTCCGCCGGCTCGTCCGCTGAGGCCCGCTGCCCCCTCGCGAAGATGGACTTCCTTTTGCACGAACCCCGGCAAGTCCCTACCATGACCTCCATGAAGTTTGTGCCCTCTTCCCTTCGTTGCCTCCGTCGAGCGCTGGGAGCTGCCGCCGGCCTCCTCCTCGCCGTCGCCGCCAAGGCCGCGCCCGAAGTGGCCGTGGAAGGAGCCGAGGTTGGCGAGTGGACCCAGGACTACGAAGCCGCCCTCGCGCTCTCCGCGGAGGAGCAGCTCCCGGTGTTCCTGAACTTCACCGGCTCCGACTGGTGCCGCTGGTGCATGCTCATGGACGAACAGGTCTTCTCCGAGCCGGAATGGGAGCGCTTCGCCCGGGAGAACCTCGTCCTCGTCACCCTCGACTACCCGAACGACCCCACCATCGTCCCCGAGGAGTACAAGGACCGGAACCAGGAGCTGCAGAGCGCCTACGGGGTGCGGGCCCTGCCCACCTATGTGCTCCTCGAGCCGGGCGAGGAAGCCGAACTGACCCGGCTCGGGGCCAGCGACGACGCCACCCCGGACAGCTTCACCGACAAGATCAACGTCGCCCTGCGGACCCACCCGCTCTGGATCGAACGCTTCGTGGAGGAGCATCCGGAGCGGGCGGAAGAGTTCCTCGCCGCGGTCGAGGAACGCGAGGGCAAGCTCGACGAGCTCGAGGAATGGCTGCGCACCCAGCCGGAGCGCACCCGCGCCAACGAGCGGAAGTTCGAGAACCTCCAGTACGAGATCGAGCAGACCGGCGAGCGCATCAACGAGATCTGGGAGGGCTGAGCTGCCGGGCGCGGTCTGCGGGCGGGGGCGGAGCTCCGGAACCACCGGCCCCGGCCAATCCGGCGAGCGCCGGACCACCTCCCGCCGACCGCGCACCCGTTTTTTCGTGGCCACCGGTCCCGCCTTCCCCTCTGCTCAGCGCCCATGAGTACGACCGCCCTCCTCGAGACCTCCGCCGGAACCATGGAACTCCGTTTCTGGGACGACCTCACCCCCGCCACGGTCGAGAATTTCCTCCAGCTCGCCCGCGACCAGTTCTACGACGGGACCGCCTTCCACCGGATCGTGGAGGGCTTCATGATCCAGGGCGGGGACCCGCTCACCAAGGATCCCGCCCAAAAGGCCCGCTGGGGAACCGGGGGGCCCGGGCACACCCTCAAGGCCGAGTTCCACGACCGCCCCCACCGCAAGGGAGTGATCTCCATGGCCCGGACCGCCGATCCGGACTCCGCCGGGTCCCAGTTCTTCCTCTGCCTCGATGACTGCCCCTTCCTCGACGGTCAGTACACGGCCTTTGGCGAGCTCGTGGCCGGCGAGGAGGTGCTTGAGAGCCTCGGCCGGACCGAATGCGGCTGGTCGGCCAGCGGCGAGAAGAGCGCCCCGAAGGAACGGGTCGACCTGCACCGCGTGGTCGTGCGGGAAAACGGCTGACAGCTTCCCACCGGAGCCGTCCGGAGGGAGCGGGCAGCCCCGAAGAAACCCTACCGAGAGCCGACGGCTTCGGGAAGAGACTCCCGATCCAGCGAGTCCGTGCAGGAGGGCGGGCGTCCCGGGCTGCGGCCCGCGCCGACCCTCAGCCCCGCTCCATCCCGAGAATCTCCCGGATCCAGCGCCGGTGCGGACCGGACAGAGCCACCTCGTCGAGTTCATGCAGCGGCACCCACCGCAGACCCTTGCAGAGGCGGCCCTTGGCGGGCTCCACGGTCACGATCCATTCCGTGATACGCTCCCGCCCGATCCCCCGCACCCGTTTCGCGAAGGGCTCCGGGTGGACCTTCCAGTTCCGCGGAAGCCCATCCACCGTCGGCAGCTCCAGCAATCCCTCCAGCCGACCCTCCCCGGATCCGCCCTCCGCCAGCAGCAATTCCCCGTGGCGAAACGCCCAGGCCCGGTAGAGCTCACGCTCCACCGTCTTTGCCCGCCCGATCCGGGGAATCGATCCCGGGTCGCCCTCGGCGGCGCCGCGGCAATGGTCCACCAGCGGGCACACCGTGCAGAGCGGGTTGCCCGGCAGGCAGACCGTCGCGCCCAGCTCCATAAGCGCCTCGTTGTGGCGCCCGGGGTGCTCCCGGTCGAGAAACTGGTCGGCCACCGCCCGGTAGTCGGCCACCGCCGCGCCGCTGTTTTTCCAGTGGCGGCGATCCCCGCACAGGCGCGCCAGCACCCGTACGACATTGCCGTCCACCACCGCCACCGGCTCCCCCTGGGCCAGGCTGGCCACCGCCGCCGCCGTGTAGGGACCGATCCCCGGCAGCTCCAGCCACTCGGCCTCCGATGCCGGCTCCCCACCGCGGTCGCGGACCGCACGCGCCAGGGAGTGCAGGCGGCGGACCCGTGCATAGTACCCCAACCCCTGCCACAGCTGGAGGACCTCCTCCTCCGTCGCCGCCGCGAGGGTTTCCCAGTCCGGGAACCGCTCCATCCACCGCTCGAAGTACGGTACCACCGTGGCCACCCGGGTCTGCTGCAGCATGAACTCCGAAACCACCGTCCGGTAGACACTCCGCTCCCGCCGCCACGGCAAGTCCCGAGCCTCCCGGTCAAACCACGCCCGCAGCGCCGCCCGCACCTCCTCCACCGACTCGATCCCTTCCATGACCCCGTTCTGTCCCTTTCCCTCGACCGCTTCAACCCCAGAGCCAGCCCTCCCGCCTTCCCGCAGCGTGCGGCCTGCCCGGACGAGGCATCGGATCGTTGTTGCTCCCGGCCGGCAGGTCCAAGCACGCCGGCGACCTGCGGGGACGAGGTCACCCGAAATCCGGGACCGGTGATCCTGCGGGAGCTGCGCAACCATGAACCGCCTTCCGGGGAACCGCGCGGGAGACGCGGGACCCGCTTCGGCCGATCGCCGGGATCCCGCAGGGCACGGAGAGCCCCCGCTAGTCCCAGAAGAAGAGCCGGCGGCGAAGGGCCAAGCCGGTAGCAACACCGAGGGTCATGGAGGCGGCGAAGATCCAGCCCGAGAGGGCAAAGGCGGAGATACCGGAGAGGAGGGTGCCCACCGTGCACCCCAGCGAGAGCATGGCCCCGAGGCCGAGGAGGACGCCCCCGAGGAGGGCGGCGGCGAAGGCGAGCGGGTGTTTGCGCTCGGGTTGGAACTGGCCCGCGAGCAGGCTGGCCACGAAGGCACCGCCGACCAGCCCGACCACCAGCAAGCCATTGGCGCGGAGCAAACTCTCCCCCACCGCGGTCGCGCAGCCCGGGAAACCGTCGAGCCCGTTGAGACGCTCCGGGAGAAGACCGGCGGCGTCGGTGGCCCGCCGGGCGAGGCTGCCGACCTGGGCGGTGACCCCGAGCGGTTCCACGCGGAGGTAGAGCATCGTCCCGAGCCAACCCACCGCGATCCCGCCCACCCACGCGCTCCAGCGGCGGAGGAACACCCGGTGGAAGAGGGAATCACCCGCGGGGCTGGTCCCGGGCTCCACGGTCGCTTCCGGACCCGGTCGGCGTCGGCGTACGAGAAAAAAGAGCCCGGCGAGGACGAGGAACTGGAGGCCAAGGCTGCCCCCGTAGCCAAGGTGATCCGGCAGCCAGACGGTGGGAGCATCGTGGAGGGCCAGCAGGTAGAGCCGGTTCCAGAGCAGGAAGCCCAGCCCAAAGCCGGCCACCGTGCCCAGCAAGGCCACCGGGGCGAGGACCGAGCCTTCCCCGAGGCGGTAGAGGTGGGCGCTGATGCAGGAACCGGAGAGGGCCATGCCCCAGCCGAAGAGGAGCCCGCCCGCGGCCAGCACCCAGGAAACCGGACCGATGTGGGCCCCGGCCGGCAGGTAGCGACCCGAGGGATCGGGCAGCCAGGCTCCGAAGATCACCAGGTAACCCAGGCTGCCCACGGCGAGAGCAGCGAGGATCCCGAGGAGCCCGCGCCCGTCCCGCTCCTCGAAGTAGTCGCGGAGCATGCAGAAGAAGCAAAAGCGCGAGCGCTGCAGCACCACCCCGAGCGCCGTTCCCATGGCGAGGACAAAGAGCGCGTCCGGAATCGCCGGGGCGGATGGGCCGGACAGCCAGAGCGCGCCCGCGGCGAGGGCCGCCACCGGGAGAAGGGCCGCCCAGCGCTGGCGGGAGGAGGAACTGCGGGGAGTCACGGGAAGGAAAACAGGGCGGCGGAGAGCCGAAACCACAGGAACGGGTCCCCGGCACCCGCCGGGTGACCCGCCCCCTTGGATCATGGGAAGAGAAGCAACAACGCGGGAATCCGGGCCGCGCCTACTGCCCCGTCCAGACCGAGCCGGACGGATTCTCGATGGGCACGCCCACGGAGTTGCCGTATTCGGTCCAGGAGCCGTCGTAGTTGGCCACGTCGTACCCGAGGAGGTGATGGAGGGCGAACCAGGTATGGCTGGAGCGCTCCCCGATCCGGCAGTAGGTGATCACCGGTTCGGAGCCGTCGATCCCCTCGGCGGCGTAGAGGGCGCGGAGCTCTTCCTCCGGGAGGAAGGTGCCCGTCTCCGGGTCGACCGCCCGGCCCCAGGGCACATTCACCGCGCCGGGCACATGCCCCGCGCGGACGGCCAGCTCGGCGACGCCCGCTGGAGCGATGATTCGCCCGGAGTACTCGTCGGACGAACGGATGTCGACGAGCTGCCCCTCGCGATCGCCCTCGGCCACCGCGACGACCTCGGGCAGCGCCGCGCGCAACTCCTCGCGCACTTCGGTGACCTCGTACTCCGTGGGCCGGGCCCGGAAGGGACGCTGGCTGAGCGGGCGGCCCTCTGCCTCCCACTTGCCACGGCCACCGTCGATCAGGCGAACGTCGTCGTGCCCGTAGAGGGTGAAGACCCAGGCCGCCCAGGCGGCGAACCAGTTGTTCTTGTCCCCGTAGAGGAGGACCGTGGTCTCCGGAGTGATCCCGAGGCGGGAGGCGAGCGCCTCGAACTCCTCACGGGAAACGATGTCGCGGCGCACGGTGTCCACGAGGTCGGTGTGCCAGCGCACATGGGCCGCGCCGGGGATGTGCCCGCGCTCGTACACGCCGGGCTCGACACTCACCTCGACCACGCGGACGTCGTCGTTGTTCAGGTTCTCCTCGGTCCACGCGGTGGTCACGAGGGCGTCCTCCGCCGCGAGGGCACGACTCGCGAGCAGGGCGCAGGCAGCGAGAGGAAGGAATGATTTCATTGGGATCATCGGTTTCTTGGATGGTTTGAGAAGGGATGGGACAGGACGGTGGACTCGGCGGCTTGCGAGGCGGACCTTCCGGCTCGGGCCGAATCCCACCAAGGAGAGGATGGCGATGCGGGCATTGGCCCGGGGAAGCGGTGAGAGCGTTCCTCCTTCCCTTCCCCCGCCCACCCCTTCATCGACGCGAGGGGACCATGAGTCGTCCCCCACGCGAGAAGGAGGCGGGGCCAATGCCCCACCTACACGGTCCCGAACATCGAGGCAGCGCCGGAAGGAGATGGGCCTGCCGTTCCCCCCGGCGACCGGGAAGCCTCGAGCGGAGGCGCGCAGGATCCACCGGGCGATCGGCCCGCGGATTCCAGTCGACTGTGAGCGGCGGTAGCATGGTTCGTTCCGAGGAAGCCCGAGCCAACCGCCCGCCCGTTCCCCGGACAAGCCTCCCGCGTGTCATAGGGCCCGGACCCGGCGCAGCCTTCTTCCCACCCGCCGACCGGCCCCCTCGCACCGTCTTCCGCGCTCCCGCAGACCGGGCGGCGCCCGACGCGCAGGAAAGGTGCGCCCGGGCGGTCGGAGGCGAACGGGGAGGAAAAAATTCCGCTCCCGGACCCGGGCCCACCCCTTTGTGGGCCGGGGGAACCTGAGTCGGCCGCGAGAATCCGGCCTCCTTCCCGCGGCAGTGCCGGGACCGGGGGAGGCCCGGGCGCGGCACCGGCGGACGGCCCACAGGCGGTCGGGACCGGCGCGGGGGAACCGACGGGCGTTCCGCCCCGAGGGACCGCATTGGGTCAGCCCAGACTCTGCAGGAGGCGTTCGAGCTCGGCGCGCTTCTGTTCGTTTTCCTCGAGCTGGCGGCGGGCGCCCTCGACGACGGGCCCGGGGGCCCGGGTGAGGAACTTCTCATCGGCGAGCTTGCGGCGTCCGCCCTCGATGAGGCGATCGAGTTTCTCCACCTCCCGCCCGAGCCGCTCGCGCTCCGCCTCCACATCGACGGAGGCGGAGACATCGAGGTAGAAGGTTCCCAGCGGGGTCACCGCGGCCGGGCAACCGTCGGGGGATTCGGCGACCGTTTCCAGAGGGGCCAGACCCGCCTGGGATTCGAGGACCGGGAAGACTTCGCCGCTGTTCCCGTCGACGGTGAGCGTGCTCTCCTCCACCACGAAGCGGACCGCACGGTCCTGGCTGAGCTGGTAGTCGGCCTTCAGGGAGCGGAGGCGGGAGACCGTCTCGCGCATCTCGTCGACCGCGGCGACCGCACCCCGGTCGAGGTGGATGCCCCCGTCGGCGAGGACCTCCAGCAATTCGTCGGCCGCGTGGGGGCGCTCGCCGTCGAGGACCGTGCCAGGCCGGCCAAAGCCGAGCCGGTGCCAGAGTTCCTCGGTGATGAAGGGACAGAACGGGTGGAGGAGCAGGAGAAGCTGGCGGAGGACCACATCCTGGACGGCAAGGACCGTCGATCCCGCTTGCGGATCCCGCACGCGGGCCTTGGCGACCTCGACGTACCAGTCGCAGAAATCGGTCCAGAAAAAACCGTAGATGTGCTGGGTGATCCCGGCAAAGGCGAAGGCCTCGTAGGCCGTATCGACCTGGCGGATCGTCTCGACCAATCGGCTGAGGATGGAGTGGTCCTGCTCGTTCATGGTCTCCGGGTCGATCCTCCCGACCAGCGAGGCGAGCGTGGCCTCCGGGTCGACCGGGCCACTCAGCTGGCGAAAGCGGCAGGCGTTCCACAGCTTGTTGCAGAAGTAGCGACCCTGGGCGACCCGCTCCTCGGAAAAGCGGATGTCCTGGCCCTGCGGGGCGATCCCCATGATGCCGAAGCGGAGCCCGTCCGCCCCGAAGCGTTCGATCAGGTCGAGCGGATCCGGGGAATTGCCGAGCGACTTGGACATCTTGCGACCGTCGATGTCGCGGATAATCCCGGTGAAGTAGACGTCGCGGAAGGGGATGCGGGCGGCGATCTCCTCCGCGGAGAGCTCCTTTTTCTCCCCCCCGTGGAACTCCAGCCCGGCGATGATCATGCGGGCCACCCAGAAGAAGATGATGTCCGGTCCGGTCACCAGCGCATCCGTCGGGTAGAAGTAGTCGTAGCCCCGCTCGCGCATGGCCTGCTCGTCCGGCCACCCGAGCACTCCCATCGGCCACATCCAGGAAGAGGCCCAGGTATCGAGGACATCCTCGTCCTGCTCCCAGTTCTCCGGATCATCGGGCCCGTCCACGCTGACGTGCCAATGCGCCGGATCCGTCCGGTCCGCGCCCTTGCGGTACCAGACCGGGATGCGGTGGCCCCACCAGAGCTGGCGGCTGATGCACCAGTCCTGGATGTGGTCGAGCCAGTGCAGGTAGGTCTTCTCCCAACGGGCCGGGTGGAAGCGGATAGGACCCTCGCGGACGGCCGCCTTGGCCTCCTCCACCTTCGGGTAACGGAGAAACCACTGCTCCGAGAGCCGCGGCTCGATGGGAACATCCGCCCGTTCGGAGTAACCGACATTGTTCTCGTACTCCCGGACCTCCCCGAGGAGTCCCAGCTCCCCGAGTCGGGCCGCCGTTGCCCGGCGAGCCTCGAGACGGTCGAGGCCGGCGAACTCCCCGCCCAGGTCGTTGACCGTGCCATCCGCGTGGAGCACATCGAGGATCGGCAGGTCGTGCCGCTGGCCGATCTCGAAGTCGAGGGCATCATGGGCCGGGGTCACCTTGAGGACGCCCGTGCCGAAGTCCGGGTCGAGGGCCTCGTCCGCGATCACCGGGATCTCCGCGCGGGGGAACGGGCGCCACACCTTCCCGCCGATCCAGTCGCGGTAGCGCTCGTCGCCCGGGTGCACCGCGAGAGCCGTGTCGCCCATGATGGTTTCCGGTCGGGTGGTGGCGACCGTGAGGAACTCCCCCGGCCGGTCCACGCTCTCGTAGCGGACCTCGTAGAGCCGGTTCCGCTCCGTCTTCATGGTAACTTCCTCATCGGAGAGGGCCGTCAGGCTGACCGGGCACCAGTTGACCATGCGCTTGCCCCGGTAGACGTAGCCCCGCTCGTAGAGGAGGACAAAGGCCTGGAGGACCGCGCGGGAGTAGTCCGCATCGAGCGTGTGGACCGTCCGGTCCCAATCGCAGGAGGCCCCCAGCCGTTTCAGCTGCTCGAGGATGATCCCGCCGTGGCGGTCCCGCCACTCCACCGCGCGCTCGACGAAGCGTTCCCGCCCGAGCTCGTGCCGGTTGGTCCCCTCCGCACGCAGCTCCTTCTCCACCCGGGTCTGGGTCGCGATGCCCGCGTGGTCGGTGCCCGGAATCCAGCAGGCGGACCGTCCCTGCTGGCGGTGCCGGCGGACGAGGATGTCCTGGATCGTGTTATTGAGGACATGGCCCATGGTGAGCACCCCGGTGACATTCGGGGGCGGGATGGTGATGCAGTAAGGGCGGCGGCCGGGGTCGACTTCCCCGGCGAAGCGCCCGGCCTCCAGCCACTCGGCGTACCAGCGTTTCTCCACTTCCTGCGGTTCGTAGGCCTTCGGTATGTCCGTCATCGTGAAAACCGGGAACCATGGCGAGGGCCCTCCCGGAAGTCGATGCCCCAGTTGACGGGACGCGGGAGGAAGGCCCACCCGGCGCTCTCCTCTTGCGCTCGTCGGCCGCCCCCGCTGGACTCCCGGGAATGGAAGAAGGCATGCGCCTCGACCGCTGGCTCTGGGCCGTCCGGGTCTACAAGACCCGCTCCCTCGCCACCACCGCCTGTCGCGGCTCCGCCGTGCGGCTGAACGAAGCCGTGGCGAAACCCTCCCAGCGGGTGCGCCCCGGCGATCGGGTGGAGGCGCGCATCGGCGACCTCACCCGCAGCCTGCGGGTGGTCGGGCTGACCGAGCAGCGGGTCGGTGCGGCCCGGCTCCCGGAATTTCTCGTCGAGGAGACCCCGGAGGAGGCCTTCGCGGAGGCCCGCGAGAAGCGCGCCCGGGCCCGCGAGGCTGGCGTGCGCGGCGAGGGTCGGCCCACCAAGAAACACCGGCGCGATCTCGAGCGATTCTTCGGATGGAAAAAGTAGCCAGCCCCCCGTCCGCGGCGGAGGAAGCGGCCGCCCGGCCGGAAGCCGTCCGCTCCTACGCCGCCCTCCTCTCCACCATGCGGAGCGGATCCACCCTCGTGAAGGCTCTCCTCGGCAGTGCCCCGGACATCGCGCACCTGCCGGAAACCAACTTTCGTGCCGTCCTCCGCTCCCCGGCCCGCCAGGCCGCCCTCGAGCGCGCCCACCCGAAGGGCATCCTCCTCCTCAAGCGACCCGCCTGGTTCAATGAGGCCTGGACCTACCCGCGGGTACCCCGGGAGCGGTCCGTGCGCTGCGTCGTCCTCCTCCGCGACGCCTTCCCCACCGTGCGCTCCGTCGCCCGGATGCTGGGGGGCAAGCGGGGGGAACAGTGGAGCGGTCTCGCCGGCCTCCGCCTGCTCACCCGCCTGTACTGGGCCCCCGTCACCCGGCGGCTCCTCGCCTTTGCCGAGGCCGGGGAACACCCCGTGGCGGTGGTGCGCTACGAGGACATTCTCGAGCGTCCCGAGGAGGAGACCCTCCGGCTCTTCCACTTCCTCGGGTCGGCCCAGGCCGAGGGAGTCCGCCGCTACGGGGAGCCCGAGAACGCCCGGTGGAAATGGGGGCGCGACGACGGCAGCCCGCGCATCCGCACCCGGGAGGTGCAGCCGCCCCGACCGCTCGGCGAGGCGGACCTTCGGCGGAAGGCGGCCGTCGACCGCCTGCCCGGAGTCGCCGAGCTCCGCCGGCGGGCCGGCTTTGCTTGAGGCCCCGGAGCGCGGGGACAGCTTCCCCTAACGGGGCACCGCCCGGCTCTGCACCGCCTCCTCGTAGAGCCCCTCGAGGGTCGCCGCGACCCGGCCGAGGTCGTGGTCGGCGGCGAGCCGGCGGGCCCCGGCGGCAAGGTGGTCGCGGTAATCTGGCTCGGCCAACACCCGCTGCATCGCCTCGGCGAGGCTCGCCTCATCCTTCGGCTCCACCAGTGCCCCGTTTTCCCCGTCGAGGATCAATTCCGGGATGCCCTTGGCACGCGGCCCGATCAGCGGCAAGCCGAAGGCCATGGCCTCAAGGAGGCTGATCGGCTGGTTCTCGGTGGTGCTGGCGGTCACGAACACATCCCCCAGCCGGTGGTAGTTCCGGCTGAGCAGCTCGTGATTCGGGACGGCCCCGGCCAGCTGGATCCGGTCCCCGTGGGGCAGCTCCGCGGCGAGCTCGCGGAGCTCCTCCTCCTGCGGACCCGAGCCGATCACCAGCAACCGGGCGTCCGGGGACGCGTCCGCCACCCGGGAGAACGCTTGGAGGACCAGCTCCAGGGATTTCTCCTGCGACACGCGGCCGACGTAGAGGAAGGTCGGACCCTCCAGACCGAGCTCCCGCCGCCAGGCCCGCACCTCCTCCTCCGGCCGGAGGACCGGCGTGCGGATCCCGTTGCTCACGTTGACCAGCTTGCACTTCGCACCGCGCTCCTCCAGGGAGCGATAGACCGCCTGGGAGGGAGTGACCACCGTCTGGCAGCGGTTGTAGAAGCCCACCGAGTAGCGCCAGAGGAGGTTGCGGGTCCATCGGGTGTTCGGCACCGGGAAGTGCTGGAGGTACTCGGGTTCGGCAAAGAAGGTATGGAAGGTTCCCACCAGGGGCACCCGGCGGATCCGGGCGAGGGCCAAGCCCTCCCAGCCCGTGCCGAACTCCGTGTGTACATGGATCAGGTCGGGCTCGATCCCCCGAATCTTGCGCCAGGTGGAGAAGAAGGTCGGAAAGGTCAGGCGGAGCCGGGCGAAGGCGCGGTGGGGGATGGTGATCGGCGTGTCAAAGACCCGGATCTCCGGGTGCAGGTCGGGCACGGGCCCATCCTTGTCCTTCCGGGAGGGGCGCGGCCGGACGATCGAGACCTCGTGCCCCCGATCCACCAGGGCGTTGGCCTGCTGGAGGATGGCGATCGAGACCCCGGAAATGTAGGGATGGAAGCTATCCGAGAAGATACTGATCCGCATACCGCTGCCTGTTCCCAAGGATGAGGCTGTCCTCCGGAGGGTCGATGCAAATCGGGGAGGCCGCCCCGCCCTTCTCCAGTCTTGCCCGAACCCCTGTGGGTAAGAGAAACTCTAAGGTCCATTTCTCACCCCCCCTCCCCCTTTCTCCCTTTGCCGGTCCCCGCGACCCATGTCCGACGAGCCCCTCGCCTCCCTCGATCCCCGGTTCCGGCGCCAGCTGGAGAAGGCCCGGCACGCTCTCGCTTCGGGGGAGGCGGACATTGCCGTGGAGATCACCGCGCCTATCCTCCGCCGGCATCCCGGGTGCGTGGAAGCCCGGCGTCTCCACTGGCAGGCTCTCGGCGAGCGGGAGTCGGGCGGCGGGAAATCCTTCCTCGCCGGCCTCTCCTCCCGACCGTGGCGGCGGCTCGGGCCCGGCCCCCTCCGCCGCGACCCGCGCAAGCTCCTTCGCCAGGCCGAGGAGTGCATCGCCTCGCAACCGCGGGCACCTCAGGGCCACCGCATGCTGGCCGCGGCGGCGGAAGCGCTGGGCCTGAACCATACCGCTCTCTTCGCCCTCGAGATCCTTGGCGACCTCCGTCCCGACGACCGGAAAGCCCTGCACCGGCGGGCCTCCCTGCACCTGTCCCTCCAGCAGGCGGAAGCCGCCATCGAGGTAGCCGAGGCCGCCCTGCGGCAATTCCCCGGCGGGCGCGAGTTCGAGGACGTCCTCCAGGCGGCCTCCGTGGCCGTCTCCCTCGGGGAGGGCCGCCGGTCGGGGGGCGGCCAACCCGGTGAGCGGTACCCGGCCGCCGCCGGAGCCTCCCCGGAAGACCGGGGCCCCAGTGCCTCCGGCGAGGAGGCGAAGACCGACTCCCCCGTGGAACGGTTGCGCCGCCGGATCGCCGAGGACCCCGGAGATCCCGAGCCCTATGAACAGCTCGCGGAAGCCCTCGCGGCCCGGGGAAAGTACGGGGAAGCGCGCGAGAGCCTTGCCCTCGTGCGGGAGTCGACCGGGGGCGCGGCCGACCCCTCCCTCCGGGCCCTCGAACTCACCTACCGGCGCCGCCATCTCGACCGCCTCGTGGCGGACCGGAGGGCGGAGATGGAAGCGCATCCGGGGGATCCCGTTCGACGGGAGGCATGGGAGAAACAGGTCGCGGAGCGTCGGAAGATCCTCCTCAAAGAGAGCGGGCACTACCTGCAGGCCCATCCCCACGACCTCGCGGCCCGCGCCGGGTACGGCCACCTGCTTCTCGAGGACGGCCGTTTCGATGAAGCCATCGAACAGTTCCAGCGGGCCCTGCACCACCCTCCCGTCCGGGTGGACAGCCGCCACGGCCTCGGCCGCGCCTACGCCGGGAAAGGTTTCCACGACCTGGCGGCGGAGCAGCTCCGGGCCGCCGCGGCCGAGAGCCCCGCACCCACCGAGCAGCGCAAGGCCATCCTCTACGATCTCGCCGACGTGCTCGAGGCCATGGGCCGCCCGGAGGAGGCAATCGGGCCCCTCAAGGAAATCCACGCCGCGGACATCGGCTACCGCGAAGTGGCCCGCCGGGTGGAGGCCTACTACCGGACCGGGCCCGAGCGCTAATCAGGAACCGGATCCGGCGGCCGCGGGCGCTTCCCGCAGCAGCTCTTCCGCATGCTGCCGGGCCGCCGTGGAGGAGCGGTCCCCGAGCATGCGGGTGATCTCCTCGACGCGCTCCCCACCCCCCGCGGCCAACGGGCGCAGGCGCACCCGGGCCTCGTCGTCCGTGGACTCCTTCTCCACCACGTAGTGGGCGCGGGCCAGCGAGGCGACCTGGGGCAGGTGGGTAATGGCAAAGACCTGGTTCCCCTCGGCGAGGCGGGACAACTCCCGCCCGATCTCCCGCCCGATCTCTCCCCCCACGTTGGCATCGATCTCGTCGAAGACCAGCACCGCCGTCCGGTCGACCTCGGCCAGCACCGTCTTCACCGCGAGGGTCACCCGGGCAATCTCCCCGGAGGAAGCCACCTTGGCGAGGGGCAGCGGCACCTGGCCCGCCGTGCCCGAGAAGCGGTACTCGCAGCTCGTGGTGCCCCGGTCGTTCCACGGCTCCACCGGCTCGACCTCGATGGCGAAACGGGCCTTGCGGAAACCCAGCCGGGCGAGCAACTCCTCCACCCGGCCGGCCAGTTCGCCGGCCGCCGCGCGGCGGGTCTTCCCGAGGGTTTCCCCCGCCGCCCGCACCGCCACCTCCGCCTCCGCTTCGGCCTTGCCGAGCTCGGCCAGCCGGACCTCCCGATTTCCCTGCGAGGCAATGCGCTCCTCCATGGCCGCCGCCTTCTCGAGAACCGCCTCCACCGAGCTGCCGTGCTTGCGCCGGAGGGAAAGCCAACCCTGCATCTGGGTTTCCGTCTCCTCGATCTCGGCCGGATCCGCCTCCAGCAAGCGGCGCAGCCCCTCGAATTCCCCGACCAGGTCGTTCAGCTCGATGAGGAGGGAGTCCAGCCGGTCGACCAGCGGGCCCGTCTCTCCCGGGGTGATCTCGCGGAGCTTGCCGGCCACCCGGTAGACCTCGGTGAGGCGCTCGGTGGCGCTGGCCGGGCCGGAGAGATTCTCCTCGAGCACCCGGAGGTAATCGGCGATCTCCCGGACGTGGCGGATCCGCTGGTAGCGCTGTTCGAGATCGGCCAGCCAGTCGGCGGAGAGCGGCAGCGCCCGGATCTCGTCGATCTGGCCCTGCAGGAAGGCGCGCTCGTCCTCGCCGAGGATGGACTCCCCCTCCAGTTTCTCCCGTTGCCGGCGCAGGTCCTGCCAGTGGTGGAAGGCCTTCCGGTAGGCGGCGAGTTCCTCCCCGTTGCCGGCGAAGGCATCGAGGAGGTCGACCTGCGCCGCGCGCTGGAAGAGGGCGCGGGGAGCGTCGCTGCCGTGCAACTCGAGCCAGACCCCGCCGAGGGCGGCGAGCTGGCCGAGCGTGGCCACCTCCCCGTTCACCTGGATTCGCTGGCCCCCGGCGGCCTGGATCCGACGGCGAAGGACGAGGTTGCCCTCCTCCGTCGCCGGCAGGCCCGCCGCCGCGAGCACTTCATCGAGCCGCTCCGGGTGGGCGAACCAGAGGTGCGCCTGCACCTCGCAGGCCTCCGCCCCGTCCCGGATGGCCGAGCGGTCCGCCCGGGCTCCGGCGAGCAGGGAAAGGGCGCCCATGAGGACGCTCTTGCCCGCCCCGGTTTCCCCGGTGACCGCGGTGAATCCCGGGCCGGCCTCAAGGACCGCCCGGTCAATCAGGGCAAGATTCTCCACCTTCAGGTACTGCAACATGGCGGTGCCGCCATGATGGCCCCGCGCACGCTCCCGACCAGCGCAAACTCCCGGGATCCGCCGGTCTCCCCGTCCCGGCAAAGGAGCCGGGGCGGCTGCGCGCCCGACCCTCCGGCCCGCCTTTCCCGGGCGGCCCGGGCCTCCCGCTGCCCGTGTCGGGAATGGCCGGGCGGCGCCGGCCATCGCCCCGACCGCCCCGGGGCTGCTGGCGGCACCCCTTTCCCTCCGGGATTGAATCCCGGCCTCCGCTCGGGTTTTCTGGCCGGATGCGCTCCGCCGAGCTTCGCCAGAGTTTCCTCGATTTCTTCCGCGAGCACGAACACATGATCGTGCCCTCCGCCCCGCTGCTGCCGACCGCGCCCAACCTCCTCTTCACGAACGCGGGCATGAATCCCTTCGTGCCCGCCTTCCTCGGGGAGGAGGAGCCTCTCGCCCCGCGCATCGCCGACACCCAGAAGTGCATTCGGGCCGGCGGGAAGCACAACGACCTCGAGGATGTCGGGCTCGACACCTACCACCACACCTTCTTCGAGATGCTCGGGAACTGGTCCTTCGGCGACTACTTCAAGGAGGAAGCGATCCGCTTTGCCTGGGAGCTTCTCACGGAGCGCTGGCGGCTCCCTCCCGAGCGCCTCTACGCCACCGTCTACCAGCCCGGCGAGGGCGAACCGGCGAGCTTCGACGCGGAGGCCTACTCCTACTGGGAGGCCATCTTCCGCGAGGCCGGGCTCGACCCCGCCCTCCACATCCGCACGGGGGGCAAGGAGGATAATTTCTGGATGATGGGGGAGACCGGCCCCTGTGGCCCCTGCTCGGAGGTCCACATGGACCTGACCCCCGCCGGCGACTCCCGGGGGGAGCTCGTCAATGCCGACTCCCCCCTCTGTATGGAGATCTGGAACCTCGTCTTCATCCAGTTCAACGCGGGCGCGGATGGCTCGCTCACCGATCTCCCCGCCCGCCACATCGACACCGGCATGGGCCTCGAGCGCGTCGCCGGCATCTACGCCACCACCGACGGCCTCCGCGATTTTTCGCGGACCCCCAGCAACTACGACAGCGACCTCTTCACCGATCTCTTCGCCCACCTGGAGGGACTCTGCGGGCAATCGTACGGGGGCACCGTGCCCGCCGACCGCGGCCGGCTCGCGCCCGGGGAATTGCGCGACTGCGCCTTCCGGGTGATCGCCGACCACATCCGCACCCTCGCCTTCTCCATTGCCGATGGGATCCTCCCCGGCAACGAGGGGCGCAACTACGTGCTCCGCCGCATCCTCCGGCGGGCGGTCCTCTACGGCAAGCGCCTCCAGCTGCCGGACGGCTTCTTCACCGGGATGGCCCCCGTCCTCGTCGAGAAGATGGGGGAGGCCTTTCCCGAGCTGCGCCGGCAGCGGGAAATCATCGGCCGGGTGCTCCGGGCCGAGGAGACCGCCTTCGAGAAGACCCTCGACCGCGGCCTGCAGCTCTTCGAAAAGGAGACCGCCGACGGCTTCCTCAGCGGGGAGGAGGCCTTCACCCTCTACGACACCTACGGCTTTCCCCTCGACCTCACCGAGCTCCTCGCCCGGGAGCGGGGAATCGAGGTGGATACGGCCGGCTTCGAGCGGGCCATGGAGGAGCAGCGGCGCAAGGGGCGGGCCGCCCGTCGCAGTGAGGCCATCGAGGTGGTCGCCGGGGACGGGGAACCCTCCGAATTCGCCGGCTATGATCCCGCCGCCCTCGAGGGCTTCTCCACCACCGTGCAGGAGGTGCTCCCCGGCCCGCGGGACAGCCAGGTCCTCGTCTTTCCCTCCACCCCCTTCTACGCCGAGAAGGGCGGGCAGGTCGGGGACACCGGCACGGTTTCTGTGGAGGGCGAGGCCGCGCGCGTCACCGAGACCACCGCCGGCCCGAACGGGGAGATCCTCCACCACGTGGCGGAACCGCCCGGCGACCTCACCGCATGGCAGGGCAAGCCCGCCATCCTCAGCGTGGACCGGGAGCGGCGGCTGGCCATCCAGCGCCACCACTCGGCGACCCACCTGCTCAGCTGGGCCCTGCGCAAGGTGCTCGGCGACCACGCCCACCAGGCCGGTTCGCTCGTCGCCCCCGACCATCTCCGCTTCGACTTCACCCACTACGAGGCCCTCCGCGAGGAGCAGATCGACGAAGTGGAGTCCCTCATGAACGACGCCGTCCTCGCCAACTCGACCGTGCGCTGGTTCGAGGTGCCCTACCGGGAGAAGCCCGCCGACATCGTGGCGGTCTTCGGGGAGAAGTACGGGGCCGTCGTGCGGGTGGTCGACATCGGCGGCTATTCCCGCGAGCTCTGCGGCGGGACGCACGTGCACGCCAGTGGGGAGATCGGCCTCATCAAGATCCTCTCGGAGAGCGGGATTGCCGCGGGCACCCGCCGGATCGAGGCCGTCGCCGGGAAGGCCTCCTACCGCTTCGCGGAGGCCGAATTCAACCGCGTCCACCATCTCAGCCAGCGCCTCGGCTGCAAGCCCGAGGAGGTGGAGGAGCGGGTCGACCAGCTCCTCCGCCAGCGCCAGGAACTCGACAAGCAGCTCCAGCGGCTCCGCCAGCAGGCGGCCGCCGGGGAGATCGCGCGGGCGGTGGAGGAAGCCTTCCCGCTCGGCGAGAGCCTGCGCGCGGTCGTCGCGGAGGTCAGCCCGGCCGGAGCCAACGAATTGCGGGCGATGGCCTCGCAGGCCGGACAGCAGATCGGGGAGGGCCTCGTCCTCCTCGGCTGCCGCCAGGGGGGCAAGCTCTCCGTGGTCGCCTACGCCACCCCGGCGGCGCGCGGAGCCGGGCACGCCGCCGGTGACTGGATTCGCGAGCTGACCGCGGAGCTGGGAGGTCGGGGCGGGGGCAAGCCCGACCTCGCCATGGGCGGGGCGCCGGACACCGGCCAGCTCCCGGAGGTCCTCCAATCCTTTCGGGAGAAGCTCCGCTGTGCTTCTCCCTCCTCCTGAAACCACAGTATTCCCCTCATGAAAGTGCGTCGCCTGACCCTCCCGGCCCTCCTCGCCCTCGCCGTCCTCCTGCCGCTGGTGCCCGCCAGCGCCGACGACACGCCCCTTCCGAAGTTTGCCTTTCTCACCCACGAGGACGGTCCCTTCCACTCCGCGATCCGTAGCGCTGAAGTCATGGAGGAGGAGTTCCCCTTCGCCGATTTTCGTCTCGTGGTCGCCGGCGAGGTCCTCCGCTACCTCGCCTCCAGCGACCGGGCGGATGCCTGGACCCAGCGAGCGACCCAAGCCGGGATCACCATCGAGGCCTGCGGGCTCTCCCTCCGCGAGGAGCAGATTTCCGCGGAACAACTGCCGGAGGGCATCACCACGGTGCCGGAGGGCATCATGCGCATGTACCAGCTTGCCCTCCTCGATTACGTCACCCTGAGTCCCTGAGGACCCTGCCCCGCGGCGCCCGAAATTCCTCGCCGCCGGACGACCGGAAATCTAGGATCCTCCCCAAGAATGGCGCTCTTCAGCAAACCGCAGTACTCCCGGGTCACCGTCAACCGGAAGGACATCCCCAAGGGACTCTGGACGAAGTGCCCGCAGTCCGGGGAGATCATCTACAACAAGGAACTCGAGCAGAACTGGATGGTGGTGCCGAAGAGCGGCTACCATTTCCCCCTCCCCGCCCCCGACCGGATCCGGATGCTCCTCGACGAGAACAGCTGGCGGGAGGAGGATGCCCAACTGCAGACCCGGGATCCCCTGCAATTCCGCGGGCCGAGCGGGGCCTACCTCGACAAGCTGGCCCAGTACCGGAAGAAGACCGGTCTTGAGGAGGCGGTCCTCACCGGGCACGGGACTCTCGGGGGCCTGCGCCTCCACCTCGCGGTCATGGATTTCCGCTTCCTCGGGGCCTCCATGGGCTCGGTGGTCGGGGAACGGATCACGCGGGCGATCGAGCGGGCCTGCGAGGAGGGTGCTCCCATGGTCATCGTGTCCACTTCCGGGGGCGCCCGTATGTACGAGGGTATTCTCTCCCTCATGCAAATGGCCAAGACCAGCGCGGCCCTCGGCAAGCTGCGGGAGGCCGGCCAGCCCTACATCTCCGTGCTGACCAACCCGACCATGGCCGGGGTCATGGCCAGCTTTGCCTCCCTCGGCGACGTCATCCTCGCCGAGCCCGGGGCGCTCATCGGTTTTGCCGGGCCGCGGGTGATCAAGGAAACCACCCAGCAGGACCTCCCACCGGGTTTCCAGACTTCCGAGTTCCTCCTCGAGCACGGGCTCATCGACCAGATCGTGCACCGCGCGGAGATGCGGGACCGGTTGGAAAATCTCCTGCGCCTCCTCGGCGCCCGCCCGGCGCGCCCGCCCGCCGCACCGAAGCCGGAAGAAAAAACCTCCCCCACGGAAAGCACCCGCTCATGATTCTGGCCCGACTGCAGACCGATACCGGAGAGATCCGCTGCGTGTACCGCGGTGAGGACGGGGCGTGGTACCGCCTGAGCGGGACCAGCCTCCTCGAGCCCGGCGAGCCCACCGGGGTCCGCCAGTACGAGGGTACCCTCCTCGCCCCGGTCGATCCGGTCTGCATCTACGGCATCGGTATGAACGACCGGGACCACGCCGCGGAGATCGGCCGGCCCGTCCCCGAGGAGCCGGTCGTCTTCATGAAGGCACCGAGCGCCCTCCAGCATCCGGAACAGCCCATCCGGCTCCCCCAGCCGGACCAGACGGAGGCGGTCGACTTCGAGGCGGAGCTGGCCGTCGTCATCGGGCGGCGGGCCCGCGACCTCACCCGGGAGGAAGCCCTCCTCCACGTGGCCGGGTTCACCTGCGCGAACGACGTAAGCGCCCGCAACTGGCAGGGACCGCGCGGGGGCGGACAGTTCTGCCGGGCCAAGACCTTCGACACCTTCTGTCCGCTCGGACCGGTTCTCGTGACCCCGGAGTCCCTGCGCGACCCCGGTGACCTCCCCGTGATCAGCCGGGTCAACGGCGAGACCATGCAGTCCGGTTCGACCCGCAACCAGATCTTCGACGTGCCCGAGCTGCTCCACCGGCTCAGCCAGGACACCACCCTCGAGCCGGGAACGGTCGTCCTCACCGGCACCCCTCCGGGCGTGGGCTGGGCCCGTTCGCCCGAGCGCTTCCTCCGGCCCGGCGACATTGTCGAGGTGGAAATTCCCCGCATCGGCATCCTCTCCAATCCCGTCCTCGGACCGGACGAGATCCCGGGGCAGGGCTAGGGCGGGGACAACCGGGGCGACCGCGGAACGACTGCCCGTGTCGTCCGGGACAGCGGGCCGCCGGCGACCGCGTCCACCGGGCGCCGCCTCAGTGCCGGAAGTGGCGGGCCCCGGTGAAGATCATGGCCATGCCGGCTTCGTCCGCGGCCGCGATCACTTCCTCGTCGCGCCGCGATCCCCCCGGCTGGATGGCCGCGGTGGCCCCGGCGGCGGCCGCCGCCTGCAGGCCATCGGCAAAGGGGAAGAACGCATCGGAGGCGACCACTGATCCCTCGAGGGAGAGCCCGGCCTCCGCGGCCTTCCAGACCGCGATGCGCGAGCTGTCCACCCGCGACATCTGGCCGGCCCCGATCCCGAGGGTCCGCTCGCCGCGGCCGTAGACGATGGCGTTCGACTTGACGTGCTTGACGACCTTCCAGGCAAAGCGGAGGCCGGTCCACTCCTCCTCGGTGGGTCCCCGACGGGTGACCACCTGGAACGATTCCGAGGGGGGGGTCCGCTGGTCGCGGTCCTGGACGAGCAGGCCTCCCGCCACGGAGCGGAGGTCGCGGAGGGCATCGGCCCGGAGGGCGCTGCGGGCGACCAGCAGGCGCAGGTTCTTCCTCTCCGCAAGGACCGCGCGGGCCTCCTCGTCGAAATCGGGGGCGAGAATGAGTTCGGCAAAAAGGCCATCCATCCGTCGCGCCAGCTCGCCGCTGACGGTCTGGCTGACCGCGATGATTCCGCCGAAGGCGGACTGCCGGTCGGTGGCGAGGGCCGCCTCCCAGGCGTCCTCCACCCGGTCGGCGGACGCCACCCCGCACGGATTGGTGTGCTTGAGGATGGCCACCGAGGGCACCTCGAACTCCCCGATGAGAAAGGCCGCCGCGGAGAGGTCGAGGATGTTGTTGTAGCTGAGCTCCTTGCCCTGGAGCTGCTCGAAGAGATCGAAGAAGCCCGCCCCGTAGAGCGCGGCCTGTTGGTGCGGGTTTTCCCCGTAGCGGAGGGAGAGCGCCCGCGGCTCCTCGACCGTCAGCGTCCGTGGGAATCCGGAGAGGGAAAGGAGGTCGGGCTCGAGGGTGGACCCGGCCAGGTTTTCCTCGAGGTAATCCGCGACCGCCCGGTCGTAGCCCTGCGTGTGCCGGAAGACCTTGGCGGCGAGCCGGCGGCGCAATTGGCGCAGCTCTTCCTCCCCGCCCCGGGCAAGCGTGGCCAGAACCTCCTCGTAGTCGGTCGGCTCGCAGATCACGGTGACCGCGTCGGCGTTCTTGGCAGCACTGCGGAGAAGGGTCGGGCCACCGATGTCGATGTTCTCGATCGCCATCTCCCGGTCCGCGCCGGGCGTGGCCACGGCTTCCGCAAAGGGGTAGAGATTCACCGCGACGAGATCGATCGTCGGGATCTCCTGTTCGGCGAGGACCGCCCGGTGCGCAGGGAGGTCCCGGCGGGCGAGGATACCGGCGTGGATGCGCGGGTGCAGGGTCTTCACCCGGCCGTCGAGAATCTCCGGGAACCCGGTGCGCTCGCTGACTTCCTCCACCTCCAGCCCGCCCTCGCGGAGCGCCCGGGCGGTTCCGCCGGTCGAGAGGAGGCGGTAGCCGAATTCTTGGTGCAACCGGCGGGCAAAAGGGAGGAGGCCCGTACGGTCACTCGTGGAAAGCAGAGCCGTGCGCATGCCCCCACTCCGGTGGAAAGCCCGACGCTCGGCAACTCCCTTTCCCGGTCGGGTCCACCCGTCGTCAGGGGAGGTCCCGCAAGCGAAATTCCGATACCCTCTCGTGACGAAATCGTAACACTTCACTGCTTGTGCGGGTGCCCGCATTGCCACTGTTTCGCGTTCGTCGGGACTCGCCCGGCAACCAACCTCTCCACCAACTCCCCCCTCATCATGTTCCGTTCCCTCTCCCTTCTGACTGCCTCGGCCGGTCTCGTTCTCGGTGGCTCCCTCGCCTCCGCGGAAAAGATCACCGGGGGTGGTTCCACCTTCATTTACCCGGTTCTCGCCAAGTGGGTGAGCAACTACGAGGAGACCTCCTCCAACAAGATCAACTACCAGCCGATCGGCTCCGGTGGCGGCATCAAGGCCCTCACCTCCGGCACGGTCACCTTCGCCGCCTCGGACATGCCCCTGCACCCGGACGAGCTGGAAAAACGGGGCTGGGGCCAGTGGCCGATGATCACCGGCGGCATCGTCCTCGCGGTCAACTTGCCGGGCATCAAGGACGAGGCCATCGTCCTCGACGGCAAGGCGCTCACCGACATCTACATGGGCAACATCGTCTCCTGGGACCACGGTGACATCCAGAAGCTGAACCCGAATGTGGACCTGCCCGACCGCCATATCACCGTGGTGCACCGCTCCGACGGCTCCGGGACGACCTTCAACTTCACCAACTACCTTTCAAAGGTATCCCCCGAATGGAAGAGCAAGGTGGGCAGCGACACGGTGGTCTCCTGGCCGACCGGGGTCGGCGGCAAGGGCAACGCCGGGGTGGCCAACTACGTCGAGACGATTCCCTACTCGATCGGCTACGTCGAGTACGCCTACGCCCTGCAGAACAACCTGACGGTCACCACCATGACCAACCAGGAGGGTAAGGTCGTGAAGCCGTCGCTCGACTCCTTCCAGTCGGCCGCCGCGAACGCGGACTACGCCGACCACAAGGACTTCTACCTCATCCTCACCGACCAGCCCGGAGACGCCAGTTGGCCGATCGTGGCGACGACTTTCATCCTCATGCCGGAGAAGCCCTCCAGCGAGGCCGCCGCGAAGACCGCCCTCGATTTCATGGCGTGGTCGTACGCGAACGGACAGGATGTTTCCAAGCATCTCGACTACGTGTCCATCCCGCAGAACGTGGTCACCCAGATCGAGAAGTACTGGACGGCGAACGTCACCAGCAACGGCCAGCCCGTCTGGAGCAAGTAAGCCTTTCTCCTCCCTCCCACCACCGCCGGGGCGGAGGGTGTTCCGGCACCCTCCGCCCTTTTCCTCCCCATGAAGGACGCTCCCTTCCGCTTGGGCACGCGGGCTTCCGCCTGGTTGCTCATCCTGATCTTCGCCGGCATCCTCGCCAGCCTGCTCGTCCTCTCCTGGCCGAGCATCCGCGGGTTCGGCGTCGGCTTTCTCGTCAGCAGCGAGTGGAATCCGGTGACCAAGGAATTCGGGGCGTGGCCCTCGATCGTCGGCACGATCGTCTGCTCCCTCATCGCGATCGTCCTCGGTACGATCCTTTCCTTCGGCATCGCCTTTTTCATTACGGAGATCGCGCCCCGCCGGATCCGCGGGGTGGTCGCCCGGCTCATCGAACTGATGGCGGGCATTCCCAGCATCATCTACGGGATGTGGGGCCTCTTCGTTCTCGTGCCCTTCATGGCGACCACCGTCCAGCCTTGGCTGATGAAGGTGTTCGCGCCCGTGCCGGTTCTCAACCAGATCTTTGGGGGCGCGCCGACCGGCGTCGGCCTCTTCACCGCCGGTGTCGTCCTCGCCATCATGGTGACACCCCTGGTCTCCTCGGTGATGCGGGACGTGCTCGCCACGGTGCCCGCCAGCATGAAGGAGGCGGCCTACGCGGTGAGCGCCACCCGCTGGGAGGTCATCCGCTACGTCCTTCTCCCCAAGACCAAGGTCGGCCTCATCGGCGCGGTCATCCTCGGCTTCGGGCGGGCTCTCGGGGAGACCATGGCCGTCACTTTCGTGATCGGGAATGCCCATGCACTCACCGAGTCGCTCTTCATGCCGACGACAACCATCGCCGCCTCCATCGCCAACGAGTTCAACGAGGCGACCGGCACCCTTTACCGCTCCGCCCTCATGGAGATCGGCCTGATCCTCTTCGTGATCACCTTCCTCATCCTGCTCGCCTCCCGGCTACTCATTTCCCTGACCAGCCGCCAGAGCGGTTGAACGATCGTCTCCCCTCTCCCCCATGTCCCGCTCCCTTTCCTTCGGCCGTAGGGCCAAAAACTCCCTGTTCTACCTCTTCAGTGTGTTCACCACGCTGTTCGCCCTCTTCTTCCTCGGCGCCATCTTCTGGGAGCTCATCCGGTCCGGCTTCGCCGGGCTGGACTGGAGTGACTTCACGGAGAACACCCCCCCGCCCATGACCGACGGCGGCTTCCTCAATGCCCTCGTCGGCAGCTTGATCATGACCACTATCGCGATGTCCCTCGCCACGGTGGTGGGGGTGCTCGTGGCGACTTTCCTCAGCGAATTCCGCAAGCAGGCTCGGCTCGGCAGTGTGGTCCGCTTCCTCAATGACATCCTCCTGAGCGCGCCCTCCATCATTATCGGCCTGTTCATCTACGCCCTCCTCGTCGTGCCCTTCGGCGGCTTCTCGGGGATCGCCGGATCGATCGCCCTCGCCATCGTAGCCCTCCCCATGATCACCCGGACCTGCGAGGACGTCCTCCGCATCGTGCCCGACCAGCTCCGCGAGGCCGGGATCGCCCTCGGGCTGAAGCGCTCCACGGTGACGCTCCGGATCATCTACCGGAGCGCCCGGGCCGGCATGGTCACGGCCGTCCTCCTCGCCCTTGGGCGCGTGGCCGGGGAAACGGCCCCGCTCCTCTTCACCGCCCTGAACAACTCCGGCTTCAGCGCGAACCTCTTCGCGCCCATGCCGAACCTCCCGGTGATGATCTACCAGTTCGCGATGAGTCCCTACGAGAACTGGAAGGAACTGGCCTGGGCCGCCTCCCTCCTCATCACCGTCTTCATCCTCGCCCTCAATGTCTTCAGCCGGGTGATTTTCCGTCCCTCGACCTCTTCCTGACCCCCCCATGAATGCCACCGCCCCCGATTCCCCAGCCCTTTCCCATGTGTCCGAGGACGGCACACCCACGCCCGTGGAAGTGGAGAATCTCCAGTTCCACTACGGCTCCTTCCACGCCCTCAAGGACCTCAATCTCCGCTTTGCGGGCACCGGGGCCACCGCGCTCATCGGACCTTCCGGGTGCGGGAAGTCGACCTTCCTGCGGATCTTCAACCGGATCTACGAGCTCTATCCCGGCCAGCACGCGGAGGGGTCCATCCGCATCGACGGGGAAAACGTCCTCGATCCCCACACCGACCTGAACGAGCTGCGCACGAAGGTGGGCATGGTTTTCCAGCGGCCGACCCCCTTCCCCATGTCCATCTTCGAGAACGTCGCCTTCGCCGTGCGCAAGGTACAGCGGATCGGGAAACAGGAACTGGCCGACCGGGTGGAATGGTCGCTCTCCAAGGCGGGCCTTTGGGAGGAGGTGAAGGACTCGCTCCGGAAGCCCGGCAGCGCCCTCTCCGGGGGCCAGCAGCAGCGGCTCTGCATCGCCCGGACCATCGCCCTGCAGCCCTCGGTCCTCCTCCTCGACGAGCCGACCTCCGCCCTCGACCCGTACTCCGTGCAAAAGGTGGAGGCGCTCGTCGAGGAGCTGAAGAACGAGTTCAAGATCATCATCGTCACCCACAACATGTCGCAGGCCCGGCGGGTCTCCGAGGAAACGGTCTTCATGGTGCGGGGGGAGGTCGTCGAATTCGCCCCCACCCGCGAGCTTTTCGATTCCCCCCGCGAGGACCGCACCCGGGCCTACCTCCAGGTCGGGGACCTCTGAGGGCGCGCGGAGGGGGCAAGCGGAATCCGGCAGCGGACTCCGCCGTCCGCTGCCCGCCGTCCGCCTCAACCGTTCTCCTCGCCCTCGCGGAAACTGCGGATGACCCAGTTGGAGATTTCCCGGTCGGGATTCTCCGCGCAGGCCCGGTCGATCCGGAACTCGCGCTCGCCGGTGTTCCGGGAGACGATCTTCAGGCCATAGGGCAGGTCCTGGAAGTGCTCGGCAAGATGGTCCCCGAGGGGGCGGCCCGCGGCCTCCGCGGCCTCGGCGAGATGGGCGGCGGCCTCCTCGGTGAAGAGCAGGTGCAGGCCGTGCTCCTCCTGGAACCGGTCGACGAACTGCTGGAGCTCGGGCAAGTCGGCCCCGGGGCTCCCCCCGTACTCCTCGAGGAGCCGGGCGAGCACCTCGTCGGGATGCTCCACGAAGTTCTCGTCGACTTCGAGCGACTCCACCTGCGTGGAGGGCAGCTCGAACTTGAAGTCGCGGAAGAGCCGCTCGAGCACGGACATGAGCCCGCGGGCCCCGGTACCCTCCGCATGGGCCCGGGCGGCGATCGCCTCGAGGGCGCCGGGGGTCACCGTCACCTCGATCCCGTGGTTCTCGAAGTCCTGCACGTATTGCCGGAGGACGCTTCCCTCGGAGCCGCTGAGGATGCGGGCGAGGTCCTCCGCGGAGAGCGACTCGAAGCTCACCCGGACCGGCAGGCGTCCCACGAACTCGGGCTCGAAGCCGTAGCGGATGAAGTCGGTGGTCTCGGCGTGGCGGAGGTAGCGGCTGAGGTCCTCCTCGTCGAGCACCTCGCTGGTGAAGCCCATCCCGCTGCGGCCTACCCGTTTCTGGATACTCGCGGCGAGGTCGTCGAAGGCTCCGCTCACGATGAAGAGGATGTTGCGCGTGCTGATGCGCCGGCTGGCCTTGCGGCCGCCCCCGCCCCCCATCATCGCCTGCATCTGGCCCATCATGTCGGTCTGGCTGAAGGGGTTCACCTCCGTCTCCTCCATGAGCTTGAGCAGGTTGATCTGCACGCCGCGCCCGGAAACGTCCTTCCCGCCGGCGCTCCCCTCACTGGCGATCTTGTCGATCTCGTCGATGTAGATGATCCCCATCTCGGCGAGGTCGACATCCCCCCCGGCCTCCTTGACGAGGTCGCGCACGAGGTCGTCCACATCCGAACCGACGTAGCCGGTCTCGGAAAACTTGGTGGCATCGGCCTTCACGAAGGGAACCCCGATGAGGCGGGCGAGGTTCTTCATGAGGTAGGTCTTCCCGACCCCGGTCGGACCGAGAAGGAGAATGTTCTGCTTCTGGTACTCGAGAGAGGACTCGGCCGGCGCCTCAAACTGGCGGCGGATGTGGTTGTAGTGGTCGCAGACGGCCACCGAGAGCACCTTCTTCGCCTCGTCCTGACCGATGACATGGCGGTCGAGGCTGGCGCGCACATCCCGCGGCTTCAGGCGGAACTCGCGGACCCGGCGGAGCCGCTCCGCCGCCCGCTTTTCCTCCTCCCCGGAGTCGTCGGAGCCGCCCGACTCGTCCGCGGCTCCCCCGGCCTGCTGGGCGTTGGCGGCCATGCGGATGCCCTGCGCCCGCAGCCGTGGGTCCCGCAGGATGTTCTGGAGGTTTTTCTGCAATTCCTCGAAGGGATTGCCGTTGTCGTCGTCCTTGTTCTTGTCGCTCATCGCCAATCGTTTCTGGGGTGGAGGTGGAAAAAGGGGAGGGGCCGGCGCCGTGCGCGCACCCCCGACCTTTCCCGGGAGCCTGTTCCCTTTCCCCGCGCGGCGCAATCGTCACCGTTCCGGAGACCCCCCGCCTTTTTCCGCGCGGTGCAGGGCCACGATCCCCCCGGTGAGGGCCCGGGCCCGGACCGCGGCAAACCCGGCCGACCGCATCTGCTCGGCGAGCACCTCCCGGCGCGGGAAGCTGCGAATGGTGCCGCCGAGATAGCGGTAGGCCTCCGGGTCCCCGGTGAGCCGGCCCGCCACCCACGGCAGGAGTTTCTCGAGGTAGGGATAGTAGAGCGGGCGCAGCCAGGCGTAGGGCTGGGAAAACTCGAGCACGAAGAGGGCGCCGCCCGGCCGGAGGACCCGCCGCATTTCGCGCAGGCCGCGGTCGCGGTCCTCGAGGTTGCGGAGGCCGAAGCCGATGGTGAGGACATCGACGGAGGCATCCTCCAGTGGCAGGGCCAGGCAGTCCCCGAAGGCAAAGCGCAGGCCGGGGCGCCCGCCCTGCTTGCGGCGGGCCTCCTCGAGCATGGGCTCGCAGAAATCAAGGCCTTCCACGGTCGTCTCCGCCGGCAGCTGCCGCCGCAGGGCCAAGGCGATGTCTCCGGACCCGGTCGCCAGGTCCACCACCCGGCGCGGGCTCTCCCGCAGGACCGCGCGCACGGTCCGCCAGCGCCAGTAGAGGTCGATCCCGCCACTCAATACCCGGTTCGCCCGATCGTAACGGCCGGCGATCCCCCCGAACATGCGGGCCACCGCGCTGCCTTCGATGACGGGACCGGAATTTCCTGAGGACGCCTCCTTCACGCCCAGCAACGATAAGAGCTTCCGGCGGAGGGGCAAACGATCCCGTACGGGGACGCCTGCGCGGTTGCGCCCCCGCGTGAAGGTCTTCCCCTGTTCCGACGCGCCCCCATGTCCGCTCTCCCCGTCCTCCACCTCGCGGTCACCGCCGCCTACGCCGGTCTTCTCTGGACGGTCCAAATGGTCGTCTACCCCCAGTTCGCGGAGGTTCCCGCGGCCGCCTTCCCCGCCTACCACCGCCGGCACATGCGCCGGATCGCTCCGCTTGTCGGCCCGCTCTTCCTCCTCGAGGGCAGCGCCGCGGTCGCCGCCTTCTGGCTCGGGGTCGCCACCCAACCCATCCTGCAATCGGCCTCTCTCGGCCTGTTCCTCGCCGGCCACGCGGTCACCTTCCTCGTCTTTGTACCGCTGCACGGAAATCCGCCTGAGGGACCGACGCGGTCCTGGTGCCGCCGGCTCCTCCGGTGGAACGGGATTCGCACGGGTCTGCAGTCGCTCCGCAGCGGTGTGGTCGTCGCCCTCGCCCTCACCGCTTGACCGGGCGGCCGCGGGCTACCGGGAGGTCGCCGGACCGTGCGGGGGGAGATGGCCTCAACCCTCCCGGTTCCGTGAGTCGAGCTGGATGGTCACGGGTCCCCACAGCGACGCGGCGATGTCCATCATCGCCCCAAACTCCCCACTCTCCACGGGAAGGCCCGACTCCTCCCCCAACCTTGCGAGAAAGCGCTCGTACAACGCCCGCGCCGGAGCCGGGTCTGCCGCCCGCCGGTACGAGGGTCGGTTCCCCTTGCGCGTATCCGCGTGCAAGGTGAATTGGCTGATCACGAGGAAGCCGCCCCCGATGTCCACGGCGCTCCGGTTCGGCACGCCCTCCTCGTCGTCGAACAGCCGCAACCGCGGGATGCGCCGGGCCAGCCAGTCGAGGTCCTCGTCCCCGTCCTCCCGGGAGATCCCCAGGAGAATCAATAAGCCCTCCTCGATCGCGCCCACCCGGCGATCCTCCACCTCCACCGAGGCACGACTCACTCGCTGCAAGACCGCTCGCATCCCGCCAGCCAAGGGGGTCGTCCCGCCGTCGTCGAGCCCGGAAGGCCGCGCGGTCCGGGGAGGGGGGCCACGGTCCCTCCCTGAGGGGGGACTCCCTCCCGCAGGCCGGGCCGGTACTTTTTCCGGATTTTGAACCGGTCGGCTCCGGATGGGCTTGACGTTCCCCTCTCCGAGAGATTGAGACTCATTCTTATTATGAAAACCAACCCAACCCAACCCCATCCATCCGGGCAAGGTCACGCCACTCCGGTGACCCGCTGCCCTCGCCGTCGGCCCGTCGGCCGTTTCCTGCTCGGGCTCAGTCTCGGCCTGTTCGGTGCCGCGCCCTTTCTACCGGGCGCGGAAGTCAACCTGTACACCGCGCGCCACTATCCCGGGGACGACGCCCTCTACGAACGATTCGAGGAGCGCACCGGGATCGAGGTGAACGTGGTCGACGGGAAGGGCGACGAGCTACTCCAGCGGATTCGCGCGGAGGGTGAGCAGTCGCCGGCCGATGTCTTCATCACGGTCGACGCGGGTCGCCTCTGGGCAGCCGAGGAAGCTGGTATCCTCCAACCAGTGGAGACGATGGAACTTCTCGCCAGCGTGCCCTCCCCGCTGCGTGACCCCGACGGGCTCTGGTACGGCCTGACCAAGCGGGCTCGGGTGATCTTCTACGACCGGGCCTCCGTCGACCCTTCTGAACTGTCCACCTACGAGGAGCTCGCCGATCCCCGCTGGCAGGGCGAGATTCTCATCCGCAGCTCGTCGAACGTGTACAATCAGAGCCTCCTCGCCGCGATCATTGCCGAACACAGCGAGGCATACGCGGAGCAATGGGCCGAGGGCATGGTGGCGAACTTTGCCCGCAAGCCGCAGAGCAACGACACCGGCCAGATTCGGGCGGTCGCGGCCGGCCTCGGGGACGTGGCCATCGCCAACCACTATTACTACCTGCGGCTCATGCAGTCGGACAATCCGGAGGATCAGGAGATCGTGGAGAAGGTCGGCATGTTCTTCCCGAACCAGGAAAGCCGGGGCACCCACGTGAACATCAGCGGGGGCGGCGTGGTCGCCGGCGCGGAAAACCGCGAGGAAGCCATCCGCTTCCTCGAGTTCCTCGTCTCTCCGGAGGCCCAGGCGGTTCTCGCCGACGGTAATTACGAGTTCCCGGTCAATCCCGACGCACCCGTCCCGCCCTACCTCTCGGACTACTCCTTCCGTGAGGATCCGCTCCCGGCCTCAGTGATCGGCGAATTCAACCCGGAAGCGATCCGGATTTTCGACCGGGCCGGCTGGCGCTGAGTCCGGTTCCCGGCTGGGCCCGGCAGCTTCCCCGGAGCGGGGCTGCCGGGCCCTCTTCCGGCGCTTCCTCCTTCCCGCGGGGGTCCTGCGAACATTGTTACGAAAATGTCACAGTGCGGTCGTTGACCCGGAGAGGCCCGTCCGGAATCTCGAAGGCGGCAAGCCTGTGGGCCAGCTGACCCACAGTCCTCCCACCACCTCCTCAAGCCGAAAAACAACCACAACCAAAACACACACCTACCATGAATCGCATGAACCACGCAGGCCGTTCCTGCCTTCGCTGGCTCGCTGTAGCCGGGGCCACCACCGCGGTGGCCAGCGCCCAGATGGACCAGGAGAAGGAGCCGACCGTCAAGAGCGAGATCAAAGCCACTCCTGACGTCCTCGCCGCCCCCGCCGAAGGAACCTACTTCGAACAGGGCAACTTCTTCCAGGCGCTCGACCGCTACCTCGGGGACGGCACCCTCGACGCCGACTTCGGGATCGCCGGGAACTACAACGACGAAGGGGGCACCGACACCAGCCTTGTCTGGGGCTACGCCGAGGCCGGCTACACCACGCCGAGCTTCAACGGGCTCGACTTCGGGGGCTCCCTGATCTTTGCCCAGCAGATCGCCCAGCACAACAAGGGCTACAGCAACGCCTTCGAAAAGGACGCGGCCCTCCAGTCCCTCTTCGCTCGCTACACCTTCCCGGAAAGTGAGGCTACCATCCTCGGCGGACGCAAGAAGTTCAACAAGACGGCCATTACCGACGGGGACAGCCATGAGGGGATGGAAGTCTCCACGGGCAGCCTCATCCCCAACCTTGAAGTGAGTGGCGCCTGGGTCGGACGCTGGGTCAACAACAGCACGATCTCCAACGACGGCGACGGCATCGAGGACTGGCAGAAGGTGAATACGGCCAGCGACGGGGAAGCCGGGAACGCCGCCTTCTGGGGTCAGGCCACCCTGAACCTCGACCTGCTCAACAGCTCGTCGGTGACTCCGTTTCTCCAGTACCAGAAAAAGGTCGGGACCGGGGTCGGGGCTGAAGCCGAGGTCGCGACCGCCCTCGGAGAAACCGACCTCATCCTCGGCGGGACCTACGCGTACTTCGACAACGACATCCCGAACAGCGTGAACCCGAACCTCGAGAGCGCCAGCCAGTTCATCGTGACGGCGACCCTCGACTTTGGTCGCACCTACCTCACCGGCGGTTACTGGGGCCAGGAGAACAAAGACGCCGATATCTCCGAGGGCATCTTCGACACCTTCGACCCGGGCGAACTCGGCGACCTCGCCGGGCGCAGCGCGGAGATTCCCTTCGTGGAGGCCGGGATCGGCCTCACGGACACCATCAACCTCTCCGGGATGGTCCTCTATGCCGACAACTCCCACCTCAACCAGAAGTCCTGGGAGTTCGACGTCTACCTCGAGTGGAGCCTCTCCGAGAACCTGAGCCTGGAGGGTTACTACGCCTACATCGACTTCGACAAGAGCACCGCCAACGGCGAGTCCTACAAGGACTACGGTCAGGGCGGCGCCTCGCTGAACTACTCATTCTAAGGTTTCCCCGGGGGCTCCCGCCCTCCTTTGTTCTGGTTTCCGGCCCCTCCGCTTCGGCGGAGGGGCCTTTTTGATGGAAGCCGGGAAGACATCCCACCGCCGGCCGGAAGCCCGGCGCGAAACGAAGCCAATCCCCCACTCGGCCCCGGCAAACTCCGCACCGGTGCGGCCCTGCCCCATGATCAAAGAGGGTCCGACCCAAATTTGCCGGCTCGCCAAGCCGGGTGCGTCGCAGAGCCAGCCCATCCTCCCCACCCCTCCAACTCCAGCCCACGGCCCTGCCCATGGAAAGGCCCCAACTTCGAGGGGATGGGCTCCTCCCCTCCGCCAAGCCGACCCCGTCGGTCCCCCACCCACGCCAGCCATCGCCCATGGCAGGTTTCCCGACCCAAAAAAGCCGGTGCCAGATCCGGGGAACCGGTCCATGCCACCCACCAATGCCCAGCCCCCGCAATTTCCCGGGGAGACAGGGACGGCAACGGTGAAGCCGGTGGACTCGCAGGCACGCCGTTCGCGCTCGCGAGTGGACAGCTTGTCGGGGCGGGACCAAACAAGGCACGCTGCGGCCCCCGCGATCCTTCCATGGGCTCATGGCCAGATTCTGCGAGAAAGAACCGGTCGAGTGGCGACCAACCGCAAGGCCTCAATTCGTCGAGATCGCGAACTTGCGGGCCACCCCTGCACGATCGAACCCACCACCAAGCCCCAGCGCAGACCGCCTACCGGATCATCCCACTTTCCAGGCAAAGCCTGTCTCCGACCTACGGATACCGGGGCCGCCGATCCCGAAACCGCGCGGGCCCATACCCTCCGCACCGCCCCACCATATCCCCTCCACCGTCCCCATCCGCAGAACATCCAACCCGCCCCCCCACCCCTCCCCCCACAACTGACTCAACCAACCCAACCCAGCCCCAACAAGCCTCCCCCCCAACACCACCCCCCGGTCCCCACCGCGGGAACGAGCCACACCCCAGAATCATCAGCAATGATGGCCATTATGAGGGACAGAGCGCTATAAATCCCTCTGCCATCGGATGGCTTCGGAAGCGAAGAAGTCCGCCGAGGATGGCACGAAAACATCCGGCGAGGCCGGGGTGGACGGCGGGCGAGCCGGAGGAGGGAGCTAGGGGGCCGAAAATCAGGAGGGGGGCTGGCCCGGACAAAGAAGAGCCCGGTCGTGGGGCCACTCCGGGTGTTGCTTTGCTCGCGGGTGCTGTTGGAGGCGGTGGGAGGAGAGCCGTTGGTGATTCTTTCGGAGTTCGGTCCCCTCGGCTCAGGGCGATCTTCGCCTTCGTCGGAGGGGGCGGGCGGTGCAGAGCCGGGCCCTGGCGTCGTCGGCGAGGGTGCGCAGGGGGACGGAGGAATCGTAGCCGCGCCAGCGGCGGCAGTGGTGGGCGACGAACT